>JBATWJ010000249.1:0-6557 GCA_049672545.1 Burkholderiaceae bacterium | reverse complement strand
GGCATTGACCGCGCGCGCGACGGCGCCGGAGCTGTCGATGGTGACGATCACCGCATTGCCGTCAATGGCGGTGGCATAGTTGAGCGGCCGGTTCAGGTTGAACACCAGCCGCGAGCGGTTGCCGGCTTGGACCACGTTGACGTTGCGCACATCGCCCAGCCCGATATCCTGCGTCGACTTGCCGGTGGCGTTGCTGGTGTCGGCGAAATCCAGTGCGATGCGGGCCGGATTGGTGATGGCAAAACCCAGCGGCGTCTTGGCCACCGGGTTCTTCATCGCCACCCGCACGACGATGTTCGCCCCCTGCTGGTTGGCGGTGACCGATTCGATCGCGTTTTCCTGCGCCAGCGCCAGGCTGCAGGCGCCGGCGGCGCCGAACAACAGGATTTGCCGCACAAGCCTGCGCACGCCCGCTCCGATGGATTGGTTCGGATACTTGATTGCCATCATTTGGTGGTCTCCTGCAACTCTAACTTGGCCGGGCGTTCTATCCATTCGCCGGATGCGTCCTGAACTGTTTCCTTGAGCTCGACGGCAGAATCGGTGATGCGCGTGATCACGCCGAAATTCTGTCCGATGTAATTGCCGACTCGCGCCCGCAGCACGCTCTTGTCCACCTGCAGCAGCGCATAGTGCTGGCCGCCGCGCTCCAGCGAGCCGACCATGCGCAGCGCGTCGAGCGGATAGCTTTCGAGCGGCTCGCGGCGGCGCTCTAAATCCGGCTTCAGGCCGTTACCAGCCGCTGGCTGCAGCTTGGCGAAAGCGGCTGCCATTTTCTGCTGGCTGTACGGATCGGTCTGGCCGGCAGCGTCATAGGTAAAAGGTGTGAATTTTTTCGGCGCCGCCAGCTTCGGGGTCACCACCCGGGTTTGCTGGCGCACTTCGGCCATCCATTGCCGGACCTCGGGCACGCCATCGTCGCCGCAGCCAGTCAGCGTTAACAGCAGCAGACCGGCCGGTAGCAGCGTTACGCGAAAACGGCTCATTTCTTGCCTCCCCGTTTCTTCGACTGCTCGGCCACCTTGCGCTGTGCTGCCACTTCTTCCAAGTCGAGATAGCGGAAGGTCTTGGCGATCGCCTCCAGCGAAAGCGTGCCTTCCTTGCCGGACGCCAGACTCATCTCGTTCAGGGTAACGATGCGCGGCAGGTTGGCGATATCACTGGTGAAGGCGCCGATGTCATGGTAGTTGCCGCTGACCCGGATGTTGATCGGCAGCTCGGCATAATAATTCTTCACCACCACCTGGCCCGGCTTGAACAGCTCGAACTGCAGCCCACGCCCAAGGCCGGCCTGATTGATGTCGGACAGCAGAGCATCCATTTCCGCCTTGTTCGGCAACTGCTTTTCCAGCGTCGCGACATATTCGCCAACCAGGACCTTCTGCTTGCGCAGGCCGTCCAGGTTGACTGCCTGTTGCACCTTGGTCTTGTAGGCGTCCTTTAGCTTGACTTCTTCCTGGGCGCCGAAATCGAGGGTCTCGAGCTGATCGCTCCAGTAAAAAAACCAACCCAGGAACAGCACTGCGGCAAACACGCCGGCACCGCACAACAGGCGCGGCACCACCGGCCACTGGCCTGGATGACGCCCCTCAAGGCCGCGGAACTGGGCCGCGACCGAGCCACCCAGATTTTTCAGATCTGCCATGACGCGTCTCTCATATCAGGATTTCTTCTTGGTCGGCGCCGCGACGGGGGCGGCAGCGTCGCCCGCCGCGTCCTGGTCGCGCGGACGCTTGATGCCGACGGTGACGGTGAAGGTGTAGACCTTGCGCGCGTTCTTGCCTTGGCCGAGCGCATCGGAGCGGATCTCGATCAGGTCCGGCCGCTCCAGCCACGACGAGTTGTTGCTGAAATTGCGCAGCAGTTCGGAGACGCGCTCGTTCGACTGCGCGGTACCGACGATGTGGATGCGCTGGCCGTTCTGCTTGAACGAGCGCAGATAGACGCCTTCCGGTACCTGCTTGACCAGCTCGTCCATCAGGTAGACCGGCTGGTTGCGGTCGGCTTGCAAGTCTTCGACCGCCTGCTGGCGCGCCTTCAGCGCCTCGATTTCCTGCTTCAAGGTGGCGATTTCCTTGATCTGCTCGTCCAGCTTGGCGTTTTCCGCCTTGATGAAATTGTTGCGTTCGTCCTGCGACGAAATGCGGTTGCCGATGAAGCCGCCGACCAGCAGCACCACCAGGCTGCCGAGCACGGCCGACAGCAGCAGCATCGAAAAGAACGCCTGCCTGCGCTGCCTGCGCTTTTCCTCGCGATGCGGCAGCAGGTTGATCTTGATCATCGGTCGAACCTCCGCATCGCCAGGCCGCAAGCGACCAGGTAGGCCGGCGCCTCGCTGCGCAACTGCTTCTCGCGCACGCCGGAAGCCAACTGCATGCCCTTGAACGGGCTGACCACCGACGTCGAAATTTTACTGCGCTCGGCGATGATCTCGACCAGGCCGGGAATGATGGCGCAGCCGCCGGCGAGGAAGATTTGGTCGATCTTGGTGTACGGCGTGGAAGTGAAGAAGAACTGGATCGCGCGCGTGACTTCCAGCGCGGCGCTGTCCAGGAACGGCGCCAGCAGTTCCTGCCGGTAGCCGTCCGGTAGGTCGCCGCTGCGCTTCTTGGCGTCGGCTTCCTCGTACGACAGGCCGTAGGCGCGGACGATGTCCTGGGTCAGCTGGTGGCCGCCGAACGGTTGCTCGCGCTCGTAGATCGACTGCCCGTCCAGCAGCACCGAGATATGGGTGACCTGGGTACCGATCTGGAACAGGCCGATGATCTGGCCCTGGCCGCCGTTCGGCAGCTGCGCCGTCAGGCGCTCGATCGCGGCGCGCGCCGCGTACGATTCGATGTCCATCACGACCGGCTTCAGGCCGGCCGCTTCGGCCACCGCGACCCGGTCTTCGACCTTTTCCTTGCGGGTGGCGGCCAATAGCACCTCGACGTCCTCGGGCGCGTTCTGGGCCGGTCCGATGACGTCAAAATCCAGGCTCACCTCGTCTAGCGCGAACGGAATGTACTGGCTGGCTTCGCTTTCGACCTGCACTTCGAGTTCATCCTCGGACAGGCCGCCGGGCAGGATGATCTTCTTGGTGATGACCGCCGCCGGTGGCATGCCGAGCGCCACCAGCTTGGCGCCGGAACCGCTTTTTTTCCAGACGCGGCGCACCGCCTCCGCCACCTGCTCGATGTTTTCGATATTGCCGTCGACCACTGCGCCGCGCGGCAGCGGTTCAGAAGCGAAGCGTTCCAGCCGCAATTCGTTCTTGCCGGCTTCCGTCAGCTCGACCAGCTTGACGCCGGAAGTACTGATGTCCAGACCCACCAATGGCGGATTTCTTTTGCCGACCAACGATCCAAGATCAAGGGCCAAGGGGTGTCTCCGAAGAAGATATTTCTCATCAGGAACGCATATTCAAACCCGCGGTCCAACCGTCGTCCGGCGCCCAGTTGCCGAAAAATGACAAAAAAGGCTTTTAAAACCAATATTTAGGCCGCACTCGTCAAACGTTACATTAAATCCTAGCAACAAGCGTTCGAAACTGTAAAGAAATTTCCGGCAAGTAATTTACCAATCCGTTGCCAAAACCCCACTCGGGGCCGGCGCGCTTGTGCCCGGCGGTGCTTTGTCCGGGCAAATTTGGCGCAGTTTCGAGCCGCTATAATGCGTTCCACCCTCAATTCCTCTCTCCCCCTTGCGCATGGCTTCTCAAGAATCCGCTAAAAATTCGTCCCGCAGCAAACCCGCGCCGGCGACGCGCCTGGCGTTGCGCATCGGCTTCGGCATCGTCGGCACGCTGCTCGGACTGGCGGTATGCGGGGCGCTCCTGGTCGGTTTCATGCTGGCGATGGCGTATCCGAACCTGCCGGCGATCGATACGCTGACCGATTACCGGCCGAAGATTCCGCTGCGGATCTTTTCCGCCGACAACGTGCTGATCGGCGAATTCGGCGAGGAGCGGCGCAGCATGGTGCGCATCAAGGACGTGCCGGACATCATGAAGAAGGCGGTGCTGGCGATCGAGGACGACCGCTTCTACGAACATGGCGGCGTCGACTACATCGGCATCGCGCGCGCAGCGCTGCACAACCTCTCCGGCGGCGCGCGCCAGGGCGCTTCCACCATCACCCAGCAGGTGGCGCGCAACTTCTTCCTGTCCAGCGAACAGACGCTGAAGCGCAAGATCTACGAAGCACTGCTGGCCTGGAAGATCGAGCAGACCCTGACCAAGGATCAGATCCTGGAGGTCTACATGAATCAGATCTACCTCGGCCAGCGCGCCTACGGCTTCGCGTCGGCGGCGCAGATCTACTACGGCAAGAAGCTGCAGGACATCACGATCGCCGAGGCGGCGATGCTGGCCGGGCTGCCGAAGGCACCGTCGGCCTACAACCCGGTGGCCAATCCGAAGCGCGCGCGTGCGCGCCAGCAATACATCCTGCAGCGCATGCACGCGCTCGGCTACATCACCGACGCGCAATATGAAGAGGCGAAGAACGAGGAGCTGAGCGTGAAGACCGACAGTTCCGAATTCGGCGTGCACGCCGAATACGTCGCCGAAATGGCGCGCAAGCTGGTCTACGACCAGTTCAAGGACGATACCTACACGCGCGGATTGAACGTGTTCACCACGATCACCAAGGCCGACCAGGATGCCGCCTACCTGGCGGTGCGGCGCGGCGTGATGGATTACGAAAAGCGCCACGGCTATCGCGGGCCGGAAGGCTACATGGAGCTGCCGGCCAACAAGGAAGCAGCGGAAAACGCGATCGAAGTCGAACTGGCCGACCATCCCGACAGCGACGACATCGTCGCCGCCGTGGTGCTGGAGGCGACGCCGAAGCTGATCCGCGCCACGCTGTCGTCCGGCGAGGAAATCGAGATCACCGGCAGCGGCCTGAGCTTCGCCGCCAACCTGTTGAGCGCGAAGGCGCCGCCGAACCGCGCGGTCAAGCGCGGCGCGATCATCCGCGTGACCCAGGATGGCGGCCACTGGAGCGTGACGCAGATGCCGGAAGTGCAGTCGGCCTTCGTCGCGATCAGCCCGGACGACGGCGCGATCCGCGCGCTGATCGGCGGCTTCGACTTCAACCGCAACAAGTTCAACCACGTCAGCCAGGCCTGGCGCCAGCCGGGTTCGTCGTTCAAGCCGTTCATCTATTCGGCGTCGCTGGAAAAAGGGTTGTCGCCGGCCACCGTGATCAACGATGCGCCGATCGTCTTTTCTGCCGGCCAGACCGGCGGCCAGGCGTGGGAGCCGAAGAACTACGACGCCAAGTACGACGGCCCGATGACGATGCGCACCGGCCTGATGAAGTCGAAGAACATGATCTCGATCCGGATCCTGGAGAAGATCGGCGCCCGCTACGGCCAGGAATACATCACCCGCTTCGGCTTCGACGCCGACAAGAACCCGCCCTACCTGACACTGGCGCTGGGCGCCGGCGCCGTCACGCCCCTGCAGATGGCCGGGGCCTATTCGGTGTTCGCCAACGGCGGCTACAAGATCAATCCCTACCTGATTTCGCGGATCACCGACGCCAACGGCAACCTGCTGTCGGAAGTCAAGCCGGACAAGGCCGGCGACGAAGCCAACCGCGTGATCGACCCGCGCAACGCCTTCCTGATGGACAGCATGCTGCGCGACGTGGTGCGGCGCGGCACCGGCGTCAAGGCGATGTCGCTGAAGCGCACCGACCTGGCCGGCAAGACCGGCACCACCAACGATTCGTTCGACGCCTGGTTCGCCGGCTACCAGCCGCACCTGGTCGGCGTCGCCTGGATGGGCTTCGACCAGCCGAAGAACCTCGGCAACCGCGAAACCGGCGGCGGGCTGGCGCTACCGATCTGGATCAGCTACATGCAGACGGCGTTGAAGAACGTGCCGAACGTCGACCGCACGGTACCGGGCGGCTTGCTGCAGGCCAACAGCGAATACTATTACGCCGAATATCCGCCCGGCAGCGGCGTCACCACGGTCGGCCTGAACGACTTCGGCAGCGACCTGACGCCGGAAGAGCAGAAGGCGCGCGAGGAAGTGAAGAACGAACTGTTCTGACGCCGGGCCCCGGCCCGCTACGGCGGCGGCGCCAGTGTCAGCGCCACGCCGG
Source organism: Burkholderiaceae bacterium (assembly GCA_049672545.1). Classification (GTDB taxonomy): domain Bacteria; phylum Pseudomonadota; class Gammaproteobacteria; order Burkholderiales; family Burkholderiaceae_D; genus DATJCV01. The sequence continues at coordinate 459 of JBATWJ010000249.1, read as the reverse complement.
ACTGGGCGGCGATCGCCTCGGCCAGCGCGGCATACAGTTCGGTGCCGTTGCGAGTGTCGATCCAGCGCGCGCCGTCGTACTTGTAGTGAAAGCCGCCGCTCCTGGCGGCCATCCAGATTTCCTGCATCGGCGCCTGGCTGTTGATGATGATCTTGCCGCCGTGCTCGACCAGCTCGATTTCCAGCACGTTGCCGCTGCGGCTGCATTCGAGGTCCAGGCCGCCGGCGTCGGCGGCCTGTTCCAGAGCGCTTTCCAGCGCATCCAGCGTGGCCTCGGCACGGGCCAGGAATTCGGATTCCGTCATGCTACACTCCGCTCAGTTTTCTCAACCGCGATTCTAAACGTGAAGTCTTTTCCTGATCCGGCGCCCCGCATCCTGACTGCGCTGCGTGTCGCCGCCGCGATCGGCGCGGCCGGCCTGCTGGCGGCCTGCGGCCAGAAGGGACCGCTGTACATGCC
>JBATWJ010000248.1:0-6170 GCA_049672545.1 Burkholderiaceae bacterium | reverse complement strand
GCAGAGCGCCGACTGGATCCTGCGCCAGCAGGGCAAGGTGCAGGCCGGGCTGAAGGCGATGGCTGGCGGCCTGGGCGATACGCCGTTTTGCGCCGGCAATCACTTCACGCTGGCCGACATCGCGGTCGGCTGCGCGCTCGGCTGGCTGGCGTTCCGCTTTCCGGAAATCGACTGGCGTAGCGAATATCCGAATCTGGCGCGGCTGTCCGACAAGCTGGCCGAGCGGCCGTGGTTCCAGGATACGGCGCCGCGCTGAGGCTGCCGTACTGAATGCAACGGGCGCCCGCGGTATTTCACCGCGGGCGCCCGTTTTCATATACTCCCATGATGTGCGCCCTGTGCCGGGCGCCAGTCGGTCATTATCGACGCATACTCCCCTGAGCAGCGAACGGCATCGGGGCGGTCACTCTCCCATCTGGCTTTGCAGGTAGTTCTGCAGGCCGATCTTGCCGATCAGGTCGATCTGCGTTTCCAGCCAGTCGATGTGTTCTTCGGTGTCGTCCAGGATAGTCTGGAAGATCTCGCGCGACACGTAGTCGCCGGCCGCTTCGCAGGCGGCGATGCCGTCCTTGACGGTCTTTTGCGACATCAGCTCCAGCTTGTGGTCGCATTCCAGCATTTCCGGCGTCGATTCGCCGATCATCAGCTTGTGCAGCGCCTGCAGGTTCGGCAGGCCGCCCAGCATCAGGATGCGGTTGATCAGCTTGTCGGCGTGCTTCATCTCGCCGATCGATTCCTCGTATTCCTTCTTGCCGAGCTTTTCCAGTCCCCAGTGGCTGTACATGCGGGCGTGCAGGAAATACTGGTTGATCGCCGAGAGTTCGTTGGTCAGCTGCGCGTTGAGCAGCTTGATGATGCTGGGGTCGCCTTGCATGTGGGCCTCGCGGATCATGTGGATGGAGCGGCCGGCGCCGGTAGTGCCGCCGGTCCGTGGCATGACGGCATGATAACCCATGGTCCCGCCGCTTTCAGATCGGGCGGCGCCGGCCGCGCCGATTCAGGTATCGGCCCACATCCGCAGCAGGTTGTGGTAGCAGCCGGTCAGCTTGATCACCGGCGCGGTGTCGCCATCGCTGCCGCGCAGCGTCAGGATCGCCATGTCAAGGTCGAACAGCAGGCGCCGCTTGTCGTCGTCGCGCACCATGCTCTCGATCCAGAAAAAGGAAGCCAGCCGGCAGCCGCGCGTGACCGGTTCGACCCGGTGCACGGAGGACGACGGATACAGGATCAGGTCGCCGGCGGCCAGCTTGACCGATTGTGTGCCGAACGTATCCTCGATCACCAGTTCGCCGCCGTCGTATTCGTCGGGTTCGGACAGGAACAGCGTGCACGACAGGTCGGTGCGCACCCACAGGCCGGTCGCCTTGGACGTGCGCACTGCATTGTCGATGTGGTTGCCGAAGGTGTTGGCGTCGCCGTCGTAGCGGTTGAACAGCGGCGGGAAAGTCTTTTTCGGTAGCGCGCCGGTGATGAACAGCGCGCTCTTGCTCAAGCCTTCCAGCACGATTGCGCGCGCCGCCTTCGACGCTTCCGCATCCTCGGGCAGCTGGCGGTTGTTCTTCACCTGTTCGGACTGGGTGCCGGCGGTGATCTTGCCGTCCGCCCATTCCGCCGCTTCAATGAGCTGGCGGCAGCGTTGCACCGCTTCCGCCGACAATACTTCCGGTACGCGCAACAGCATGCGGGTCCTCGTGGTTAAGTCAGGTGATCAGAACTTGTAGTTCAGGCTCACCTGCGCGGCGCGGTCGGTACCCGGCATGTACATGCCGCGATATAGCGCATCCGCGTATTTCTTGTTGAACAGGTTGAATACGTTCAGCTTGACAGTGTATTTGTCATACGTGTACTCCACCAGCGCATCCCACTGCGTATAGGCGGGTGCGATATTGGTGTAATTGTCGACCGGCGTACGCTCGCCCATGCTGTTGAAGCCGCCGCCGATCTTCCAGCCGCCGGGAAGCTTGTAGGTGGTCCACAGGTTGGCGGTGTATTTCGGCGTGTTGCCGGGACGCTGGCCCTGGTTGCCGGTGTTCGATTCGTCGATCTTGGCATTCATCAGCGACAGGCCGGCGAAGATTTCCCATTCCGGCGTCAGGCGGCCGGCCATTTCGAATTCGATGCCGTCGGTATGGCGGCGGCCGGACAGGATGTACTGGGTCGGATTCGGATTGTCGAGGTCGGTGTTGCGCTCGTTGGTTTTTTCCGAACGGTAGATCGCGGTGCGCAGCATCAGGTCGCCGCCCATCAAATCCCATTTGGCGCCGATTTCGATATTACGGCTCTTTTCCGGCGGCGTGTTGCTGCCGCGAACGTCGAGCGAATAGGTATCGGCCGACGGATTGAACGAGGTGCCATAGGACGCGTAATAGGATTGAGTATCGGTCGGCTGATAAATGATGCCGGTGCGGTAGCTCCAGACGTTGTCCTTGCGCTTCAGGCCGGCGCTCGGATAGTCGGCGTCGAAGCTGTCGAAGCGGGCGCCGGCCAGCAGCTTCCAATGCGGCGTCAGCGCGATCATGTCCTGCGCGTACAGGCCGATGGTATTGGCGCTGAAATTGACGCGGCTGCTGTCGATGATGTTGGATGCCGGAAAGCCGGGTGGCAGCGTCTGGCCGGGATCGGGGTTGCCGACCGTGGTGGTCGGAATCTGCGCCGCGGTTGGTTTCAGGTAATTGTAGCGCTCGATTTTTTCGTTGATGAGCTCGACTCCGGCCAGCACCTCGTGCTTGATCGCGCCGGTTTCCAGCTTGGTCGTGAAGTCCGATTGCAGCGTAATGTTCTTTTCGGTCGCGCCGCGTGCCTGGAAGTTACGCCTGATCTGAGTGCTGTCGGTCAGCGCGCCGGCGCCCAGAATCGGTTGCGAGGCCCACAGGTCGCGCTTGAAATCACCGACCCGCAGCACGGTTTTCAGCGAGGTATCGTTGTCGAAGCGACGAATCCAGCTGCCGCTCAGGATATTGGCGCTGTCGTTCTGGTAGTCGCTGTTGAAACCAAAAAAGCGGGTCACCGGCACATTGATGCCGGGTGCGTCGTGGATCGGGCGGTTCTGGTACCACGGCATGCCGAGATCCGGCGTGTCCCGGTAGCTCAGGTGGTAATAGGAGACGTTGAATTCGTCTTCGGAATCGATGCCCCAGGAAAACGAGGGCGCGACGCCGATGCGGTCGGTGTAGGCGCCGTCGCGGAAGGTGCCGGCGTTGGTTTTCATGGCGTTCAAGCGGAACGCCGCGTTGTCGCCGATCCGGCGATTCAGGTCGATCGTGCCGCGCTTGTAGTCGCTCGTGCCGTAGGTCAGGTCGAGATCGCTCTTTTCGCCCAGGAACGGCATCTTGCTGCTCTGGTTGATGACGCCGCCGGTCGAGCCGCGGCCGAACAGCATCGAGGCCGAACCGCGCAGGACGTCGATGCGGTCGATGTTGAAGGTGTCGCGGTTGTACTGGGAGATGTCGCGCATGCCGTCCAGGTAGATATCGCCGTAGGCGGAAAAGCCGCGCAGGTTGATGTTGTCGCCGATGCGGCCGCCCTCGCCAGCGTTGAAGGTGAGGCCGGAGACGTTGCGCAGCGCTTCTTTCAATGTGTCGGCGTTCTGGTCATGGATCAGCTGGTTGGTGACCACCGTGACCGATTGCGGGATGTCGCGCAGTTCCTGATTGCCTTTGCCGACCGTGGACTTTTGCGCCTGGTAGGCCGGCTCTTCGGCCTTGCCCTTGACGTCGATGGCGGGCAGCGTGTCGGTGCTGGCCGCAACCGGCGCGGTTTGCGCCTGCACCTGGCCGCCGAAGGTGATCGCCGCCACCATGGCGCCCAGCGGCAGCAGCGCCGGTCGGCGCGCGGCACTCGAAGCAGGGGATTTCAGAGGGGCGGTGGCCACGGCGCCGCGCGGGGGAAGCTCTTGCATTTTCAGGTCTCCAGTTCGGATTCGGTAAAAGCCGTGATATGGCTGGCTATCCGACGGGACGTGGAATTGCTGGCTCAACGACATGCCGCGGCGCAATTTGCCGCAAGCACTCGATGATAATAATTCTCATTTAATAGTGCAAGAGAAAAAAGCGCCGGTGTGCGGCCGCGCAACAGTCACGGCGCGCATGCAGCCCAGCTGGCGGCATATACTCTCTTGGAGAGACGTCTAAGCTGGGCTTGGATTAGTGATTATTCAAGCATACTCCACCACCCTTGCAGGCGGCGGGGTGCGGGATTGTCCGATTTGACCGCTCCGGCTTCGCCATGAGCGCATGGAAATCGAGCGGAGCGGTTGTATTCCCGCTAGGGCCGGTCGCGCCTGCCGTCCGGATAGCAAAACCGCAGCAGTCGCGGCGCCCCGCGCAGGAAATACAGCGCCAGCACCAGGAAGACGCCGCCAGTCAGGAAATAGCCATATTCCAGGCCGGTACGGCGCGGCGGCCAGCCGAGCACGGATACCACGCCATAGGCGAGATTCCACAAGGCATAGACCAGCATCGCCAGTCCGGCGGCGCGCACGATGATGCCGAAAACTTGAACCGCTTGCATGTCTCTCCTTGCCTGAAATAGGCGCCGGTGCGCCTGCCGTTACCTTGAACAAATTTCAACGCCACGGATTTGATGTGCGACAAGCATCGTTGTTCCATGGCGCCGGCGCCGCCGGCGCTAAAAAAACGGCGCCGTCAGGGCGCCGTCGTCGCGGTTCGCGCAGCGATTCATTTGGTCGGCTCGGTGACGAAACCGATCTTGGAGAGGCCGCCGGCCTGCGCCGCCGCCATCACCTGTGCCACCTTTTCGTATTCGGTGGTGCGCTCGGCGCGCAGATGCAGTTCCGGCTGCGGCGACCGCAATGCGGCGGCGGCGATGCTGGTATCCAGCTCCGCCATCGTGATCGCATTGTCGTTCCAGTACACGGTGCCGGCGGCGTCGATCGACAGGTTGATGCTGTCCGGCTTGATCTGGTCCGGCTGGCTGGTGGCGCGCGGCAGGTCGACCGGGACCTTGTTGTTCATCACGGGAATAGTGATGATGAAAATGATCAGCAGCACCAGCATCACGTCGACCAGCGGCGTGGTGTTGATCTCCGGGTTGAAGTCGTCGTCGCCGTCGGATAGCGTGCCCATCGCCATCACGCACCTCCGACCGCGGTCAGCTTGGCGCCGTTGGCCGGCTTGTTGCCGTCATGGCCGGGCAGATCGGCGCGGGCGCCGGTGACGAACAGCGCGTGCAGATCGAAGCCGAACTTGTTCAGCTTGGCCAGGATCGACTTGTTGCCGCGCACCAGCGCGTTGTAGCCGAAGGTCGCCGGAATCGCCACCGCCAGGCCGAGCGCGGTCATGATCAGCGCCTCGCCGACCGGGCCGGCGACCTTGTCGATGCTGGCCTGGCCGGAGGTACCGATCGACACCAGCGCGTGATAGATGCCCCAGACGGTGCCGAACAGGCCGACGAAGGGCGCGGTCGAGCCGACCGAGGCCAGCACCGCCATGCCGGACTGCAGCTTGGAAGCGGTTTCGTCGATCGCCTGCCGCAGCGACAGCGTGACCCAGTCGCTGACCGACAACTGGTCGTGCAGATGGCCCTTGTGCGCGGCGTGATGGCGCATCGCGTTGACGCCGGCCTGCGCCAGGTTGGAAAACGGATTGTCGCGACCGAGCGTGGCCACGCCTTCGTCGAGGTGGGTGGTATCCCAGAACTGGTGGCCGGCGGCGTGCGAGGCGCGCCGCAGCAGCCACACCTGCAGTCCCTTGGTCAGCATTACGTACCAGGAGGCGATCGACATCGCCACCAGCAGCAGCGCCACGCCCTTGGTGACCAGGTCGCCCTGGGCCCACAGGCTTTGCAATCCGTACGGACTTACTTCCATGATGACTCCTTGCTAGAGATGTGTGTTCGGGTAGGGTCGGCGCGGCGCGGCGCGGCGTCAGCGCTCGAGCTGGAAGGTGATCGGCACGTTGGTGTACACCATGACCGGCTTGCCATCCTCGATCTGAGGCTTGAACACGGCGCGCAGGACCGCCTGGCGCGCCGCCTCGTCGAGCCGCGGGAAGCCGGACGACGACATGATCTCGACCTGCTCGGTGCGGCCCTTCTGATTGATCAGCACGCGCAGCATGACCTTGCCTTCCTCGTTCTTGCGGCGCGACAGCAGCGGATATTCCGGGCGCGGCGGCTGCAGGTATTCGACGCCGGACGTGATGGTTTTCGGC
>JBATWJ010000247.1:0-2424 GCA_049672545.1 Burkholderiaceae bacterium | reverse complement strand
GGCCTGCAGCGACTGCTGGCGCAGACGCAGGCGCCGGCGCAGAAGCTGCTGCTGCGGATCCGGCTGTGCGAACTGCTGCTGGCGGAACGGCCCGGCGCCAACCTGCGGCCGTTCGCCGAGGCGGTGGTGGCCGAGATCGACCGCCACGATCTGGCGCGCTGGGACCCGCCGCTGGCGCTGGAGGGCTTGCGCGCCGCTTACCGTATCTATGCCGAGGATGAAGAGAAGAGGGCGCTGGCCGACGCGCTGTTGGCGCGCATCGTCGATCTGGACGCCGGCCAGGCGGTGGACCTGGTCACCGGCTGACGCACCCGCGGAAATCCGGCCCTATTGGGCCTGTTGACCCGGCCGCTCGGTTACCGGCACCGAGGCAGCCGTAGAAGCAGCCGGCGCAGCGGCGTTGCCGCCGCCTTCCAGCAATTCCTTGAACATCGCCTGCAGCGTCTGCGTCTTGTGCGGCACGCTGTTCGGATTCCAGCAGACACCGATCTGCTCCGGCAGCTTGACCCGCATCGGCGGCTCCGGGCTGCCGGCCAGCTTGACCTCGATATTTTGCCGCGCCTGCAGCGCCTGCTGGTCTTGCGCGCGGCGCTTGCCGGCGGCGGTTTCCTTTTCCTGCTGCTCCAGCTGTTCCAGCTGCTGCGCGGTCTTCAGGATCGCGTCCTGGCCGGTGAAATCGTAGCGCACGCCGATCTGGCGCACGCCGAGTTCCTTCAGCTTCAGGCGCGACGCCGGAAATTCGTCGGCATTGAACTGCCGCATGCCGTCGCGGAAGTCGCGCACGAAGCGCACGACACCGAACACGCCGGGATACTTCTTGGTCAGCGCCAGATTGTCGATGCGGATCTCGAGATTGACTTCGCCGCATTGGCCGGGAATCCAGGCAAAACTGTCGCTGACCGGGAAGTTGTAGTTGCTGAGGGTGCGGGTGCCGGCCGCGCACTGGATCGTCAGCAGCGTGGCGAACGGCTTGGCGCTGGCGCCCGGATTGACGCTGGTCGGCTGCGCGGTGATCGTCAGCGGCAGCGGCTGCGCCTTCAGCGCCGCCGCTTTCTGCTTGATGTCTTCCAGCGTGCGCTCGGCCTCGATCTGCGCCTGCTGCGCCTGCAACTGGTCTTTTTGCACCTGCAGCTGCTCGTTCTGCTTTTGCTGCTCGACGCGCTGCTGGGTGACGATCTGCTCGACCCGCTTGCCGACCGCCTCGTTCAGCATCGGCAGGAACAGGCTGTTGAACGGCAGGCTGTAGCCGCGCGTCTGCACCACACGGAACTGGCTGGCGTCGCGCTCCAGGAACGGCTTGGCCGGACCGTCGGCGAAGGCCCATACCGTGCCCTGGCTGCCGTACAGCTGGTCAACGATGGCGGTCATGCTGGTGGCGGTCTGCAGCGGCCAGTGCACTTTCGCTTCCCAATCCTTCTGCAGCGCGCACGAGGCCTGCTGCTCGGTGTAGGCCAGCACGAAATGCAGAGGGCCCCCGATCAGCCGCCACACCGCTTCGTCGGCCGGCGACGCGTGCCCGAGCAGCCGGCGCAGCTGGCCTAGCGTTTCGGTGGCGCTGATCAGCAGCGACTGCTTGATTGCCGGATCGTTGGAGAAGCCGTGGAAGTCGGCCGCCAGCTGGTAGGCCTTGGCGGGGCCGTCGATCGCCTCGGTGGCGGCCTGATTCAGTTCGGTGGTGAACTTGCGCAGTGTGTCGACGGCGCTCAGGTTGTTCTTCAGCGCGCCGCCGGCCGCCTGAGGCGCGCCACCGAGCGTCTCGCGCAGCACCTTGCCGCCGACGCTGTTGATGGCGCCGACGTACTTGATCGCGCCTTCGGCGACACCGGCTTTCGCTGCCTGGCCGCGCAGCCGCGAAAACTCGCGCGCCAGTTGCAGCCATTCCGGCATCTCGGCGGCCGGTTGGCCGTCGAACTCTTGGTTCAGGCGGTCGATCAGACGGTAGTAGGGGCTCTGTGCGCCGGTGATGGTTCCCATCGCGGCGCGCCATTCCATTTCTCCGGCCAGCCGGCGCTCGCCTTCCGGGAAGGCGGAGGCGAACTGCTGCCAGGCCAGCAGCCGCTGCTGCCGGTACCAAGCCTCGAATTCGGCGCGGTGGGTGCGGAATTGTTCCGGATCGTCGACGCTGCGTTCCATTTCCTGCAGGAAGCGGTCGATCGCCGCCCGTCCGGCGGCGGTGAAGCCGGGTGCCACGCTGGGGCCGGGCACCATGCCAGGGCCATTGGTAGCCGTGCGCTCGCCGGCGGAACCACCCCAGAATTCGCCCAGGGTGACTGGCTTGCTGCCCGGCTCGAGCGCGGCCAGGCCGACCAGCCAGGACAGCGGCGGCTCGCGGTAGGCGGCGCGCTCCAGCCGTCGCTGCTGGTCCGGCAGGCTGTCGGCCAGCGTGGCGCTGGCGGCGGCGTCGCTCCAGGCCAGGTACGATAG
>JBATWJ010000246.1:0-2627 GCA_049672545.1 Burkholderiaceae bacterium | reverse complement strand
GTCGACAGCGCGGCACCGACCACGTAGCCGGTCACCGGCAGCGTCGCCAGCCAGCCGAGCGGCGCGATCGCCAGCCCGACCAGCCCATTGATCGCGATGAAGGTGACGTTGTTGGTCAGGAACAGGCCCTGGCACAGCGCCAGCAGGAATAGTTTGCGGTTCATGGCACGCGGGGGATAGCTCCGAAAAAATCAAATGGGGAGTATGGGATAAATCCGCAATGATCCCGGGCGGTATAGGGCTAACCCGATGGGAGTATCTGCAAACGCTGGGTGGCGGCCGCTTTCGCGCGGCGTGCCGCGGGCAATGCAGGCGACAGGCAAAAAAATGGCAGCGGTGGTGGCCGCTGCCGTCTTTCGATTCCGTGGTCGGGACGGTGTGATTCGAACACACGACCCCCTGCACCCCATGCAGGTACGCTACCAGGCTGCGCTACGCCCCGACGAGCCGTGAATTATAGCAGAGAGGCATCGGTTTTCGGCAGTGACGGCGACGGGAAATGGTACCGGATGAGCCTCTCTCCCGCAGCCATCTTCGGCCTGCGGGAGGGAGCACGCTGGAACGATGCCGAATCAAGGCGCTTCTTCCACGCAGCGGGGAGAACGGAAGTGCAGCGCGGTCAATCCGGCGCTGTTCGCGGTGCGGCGCGATAATTGCCGGCACCGGCAATCGACAGCAACCAAGAGGAACACCATGACGATCAAGATCAGCGACTGCTTCGACGGCGGCGCCATCGAGGTGCTGCGGGCCGAGGCGCCGCACGACATCGCGCTCCATCTGCGCCCCGACTCGCACGCCGATATCCGCCAGTGGTTCTATTTCCGGCTGCAGGGCGCACGCGGCCAGACCTGCCGGATTCGCATCCTGAACGCCGCCAGCGCCGCCTTCGCGGCCGGCTGGCAAGGCTATCAGGCGCTGGCCAGCCACGACCGCGAACACTGGTTTCGGGTGCCGACCAACTATGATGGCCAAGTGCTGAACATTGAATTCACGCCGGCGCACGACAGTGTCTACCTGGCCTATTTCGAGCCGTATTCGTGGGAGCGCCACCTGCACCTGCTGGATCGCGCGCAAGCGGCGCCGTCAGCACGGCTGCACCACCTCGGCGCCACCGTCGACGGCCGCGACCTGAACCTGCTGCAGATCGGCGACGCCGGCGCCGCCAGGAAGCTGTGGGTGATCGCGCGCCAGCACCCGGGCGAGACGATGGCCGAATGGTTCGTCGAAGGGCTGGTCGACGCGCTATTGGACTGCGCCAACCCGCTGGCGCGGCGGCTGCTGCAGCGCGCAGTGTTCTACCTGGTGCCGAACATGAACCCGGACGGCGCGGTGCGCGGCAACCTGCGCACCAACGCCGCCGGCGCCAACCTGAACCGCGAGTGGATGACGCCGTCGATGGAGCGCAGTCCCGAGGTCTGTCTGGTGCGCGAACGCATCCACGCCACCGGCTGCGACTTCTTCCTTGACGTGCATGGCGACGAGGCGCTGCCGTACGTGTTCGTCGCCGGCAGCGAAATGCTGGAGGATTTCAGCGCCCGCCAGGCGGACGAGCAGCAGCGCTTCATCGACGCCTTCCGCCGCGCCAGCCCGGATTTCCAGACGCGCCACGGCTACGACAGCGGCAAGTACCGCGAGGACGTGCTGAAGCTGGCCTCGAAGTACATCGGCCACACCTTCAAGTGTCCGTCGCTGACGCTGGAAATGCCGTTCAAGGACAACGCCGATCTGCCGCATCCACACACCGGCTGGAGCGGCGCGCGCAGCAAGCGGCTCGGCGCGGCGCTGCTGCAGCCGTTGCACGAACTGTTTTGCGATGCGCCGGCGACGCGGCCGGAAGGTGCTGGCAGCTAGATTCGTCATTCCGGCTTGCGCCGGAATGACCGGGAAGAGGGCAGGGCCTCGGTAGGCTAATGAAAATGCCCGGAGCCGGCCGGTGCATCTTCCGGCATTTCCGGGTGCACCAGTTCGCCATCGCGGTCCGGATACAGGGGGGCACCGCAGTCGTCACAGAATTCCATGGGGAAGCGCTCGCGGTGGCGCTTGATACGGGTGATGCCGCATTCGCGCAGCAGCGCCAGGATTTCCTCGATCGGCGTGGCGGCTTCGGCGTCGGTCGCCGCCGGCTCTTCGTCGACCTCGTCTTCGCGGCCGTACAGCGGCCACACCACGCCGTAGACGATGTCCGGGCTTTGCCCGATGCCGAAGCCGATCCGGTATTCGTCGACCTGGCCGTCCACCGTTTCGGCGAAGGCGCCGATGCTGGCGTGCAATTCCTGCGATTCGACGCCGAGCGTCGAGGTCAGGTAGAAATCGGCGGCGCGGATCGAGGCCGGACGGATCTGGCGGTCGGCTTCGCGGCAGGCGATGAAGTAGGCGTCCGGCAGCAGCAGTTCGACGCCGCAGCCGGGCAGCAGACGTGCCACGTTCGGCTCGGCCTGCTGGCGCCAGGTCTGCAGCATGCGGGCGCGCTGCTCGGCATAGTCGCCGCTGTCGTCGCCCTGCTGCCAGCCGAACAGTGGCCGGCCGGCGGGAACCGCCACCGCCGCCAGCAGGTAGCGGGTATCGGCCAGGAACGGCGCGGTGTCGCCGGTGCGCAGCGGCGTGGCCAGCGCCGTTCCCTTCAGCGC
>JBATWJ010000245.1:0-4025 GCA_049672545.1 Burkholderiaceae bacterium | reverse complement strand
GAGCATCCGCGGCTGGGCACGGTGATCGCGGTCGAACGCAGCGGCGCTCCGGCCGGTGCTGCGCTGCGCTACGCCGAGTTGCGCGGCAGCGCGCCGCGATCGGCGCCGCGCGATCCGGACCAGATCGACCAGCCGTCGTTCATCGTCTACACCTCCGGCACCACCGGCCGCGCCAAGGGCGTGCTGCTGTCCCAGCGCAGCATGCTGTGGGTGGTGGCGGCCTGCTGGGCACCGATCGCCGGCCTGAACGAGAGCGACCACGTGCTGTCACCGCTGCCGCTGTACCACTCGTATGCGCTGAACCTGTCGGTGCTCGGCATCCTGGCGGTCGGCGCCAGCGAAACGATCCAGGAAAAATTCTCGACCTCGGACACGATGGCGCAGCTGAAGTCGGGCCGCTTCACGGTACTGCCGGGCGTGCCGACCATGTTTCACTACCTGCTGGAGGCGGCGCGCGCCGAGCCGGAAGGCCGCTTTCCTGGGCTGCGGGTCTGCCTGTCGGCCGGTGCCATCATGCCGGCCCAGGTCAACCAGGAATTTGAGCGGCGCTTCGGCGTGATGCTGCTGGACGGCTACGGTATCACCGAGACTTCGACCATGGTGACGCTGAACTGGATGCATGGCGGCCGCGTGATGGGTTCCTGCGGGCTGCCGCTGCCGGGGCTGGCGACGCGCATCGTCGATCCGGCCAGCGGCCTGGACGTGGCTAGCGGCGGCGAGGGCGAGCTGATCGTGCGCGGCCCCAACCTGATGCAGGGCTACCACCGCAAGGAAGCCGAGACCGCCAGCGCGCTGCGCAACGGCTGGTACCACACCGGCGACCTGGCGCGCAGCAACGCCGACGGCTTTCTGACGATCACCGGGCGGCTGAAGGAAATCATCATCCGCGGCGGCCAGAACATCGCGCCGTCGGAGGTGGAGGAGGCGGTCTGTAGCTTTCCGGCGGTGCTCGACTGCGCGGTGGTCGGCGCGCCGCATCCGCATCTGGGCGAGGTGCCGGTGGCGTTCGTGGTCGCGCGCCCCGGCATGCGCGTGGTGGAAGAGGAACTGCTGCAGCACTGCCGGCAGCAGCTGTCGTCGTACAAGCTGCCGGCGGCGGTGCACGTGGTCGCAGAAATTCCGCGCACCGGCTCCGGCAAGATCATCCGCTACAAGCTGAAGGAAAGCCTGCCGGCGCAGTGATGGGCACCGCCGCGCCGGCCGGACGGCGCGGCTTGGTGCTATTCTTTCAACCGCTCCCCTTGCCGGCGCTGCCGCCGGCGGAGCCCCGTCCGCCGCTGGCGGGGTGTCCGTGAAAGAATGACCGACCATGTCCGCCATAGAACATCCGCATCCCGGTGCTGCCGCCGAACCGCATTTCCCGTCGCTCGACCGCCACTGCTCCGTGGCGCGCATGGTCGAAATCCTGTCCGACGCCTGGAGCTTCCTGCTGCTGCGCGAATGTTTCTTCGGCGCGCGCCGCTTCGAGCAGTTCCAGAGCGCGCTGCAGGTGCCGCGCAACACGCTGGTAACGCGGCTGGTGAAGCTGACCGAACTCGGACTGCTGCGCAAGGTGCATTATTCGGAGCATTCCAGCCGCTTCGAATACCGCTTCACTGACAAGGGCCGCGACCTGTACCCGACCATGCTGGCGCTGCTGAAGTTTGGCGATACCTGGCTGAACGACGGCAGCGAGCCGCCGCTGCAGCTGATTCACAAGACTTGCCAGAAGCCATGCTCGCCGGTGGTCGCCTGTTCCGCCTGCCAGATGCCGGTCGATGCCCACGACGTCCAGTACCGCAATGGTCCCGGCGCCGGCAGCCAGCCGCGCCCGGCCGACCGCAAGCGTTCGCGGCGCGCATCCGACCCGCAGGTGCTGGAGCGCGTGCGGCCATGCTCGGTGGCGCGCACGCTGCAGATCATCGGCGATCGCTGGAGCTTCCTGGTGATCCGCGAAATGTTCTTCGGCGTGCGCCGCTTCGACGAATTCCAGATGAACCTCGGTATCGCCAGCAACATCCTGACCGACCGCCTGCAGCGGCTGGCCGAGCACGGCGTGGTCGAGAAGCGCCAGTACCAGCAGCGCCCGGAGCGCTTCGAATACCGTTTCACCGCCAAGGGGCGCGACCTGTACGGTTCGATGGTCGTGATGATGCACTGGGGCGACAAGTGGCTGTCGCATGGCAAGGTGCCGCTGATCCTGCGGCACCGGGCGTGCCAGCAGGATTTCTCGGCGCGCGTGGTCTGCAGCGAATGCCAGCAGGAACTCGATCCGCGCGAGGTCGAATACGAAATGCGCTATACGCTGGCCGGCGCGCAGGGCTGAGCGCCGCGAATCGCAGCCAGGCTCGGAATATTCATATACTCCCATAGCTATGCCATTGATCTGGGTGTCCTTCCTTGATTTTTTTCCTATACTCCCCGTTTCCTTCGGTCTTCGTGACTGAAGGCGCCTGATTTCCTTTCCGCTATTCGCAAACACGCCCACCGGCGCCGTCGCGTCGCGCCATGTCGTCGTCGCTTTCCGTACCGCCGCGCCCGATTTTCCCTGGGATAGCAACAATATAAATTGTGTAAATAGACTATTGAGTTTTTTCCCGAACGTGGCACCGCATCGGCCGGATGCTGCCGAGGACGCCAAAGAGCGCTGGATAGAGCGAAAAATAAAGGGAGGTCGATGTATCTATTGGACACTTTCGGGACAAAGAATTTGATATTGCTGACATGAAATATATAGTCTACTATTGCAAGTTAATTGCTTGTATAAAGAGATTTATTTCAATTCACAAAGGAGAGAGGCGATGAAGAAAACGATCGGCGTGCTGTCGGGCGGAGTCCTGCTGGCGTTCGCAATGGGAGGCGCGGCGGCCCAGACCAAGGCGCCGCTGCGTATCGGCGTGATGACCGACCTGTCGGGGCAGTTTTCGCACGAGGCCGGGCAGGGCGCGGTGAACGCGGTGAAGATGGCGGTGCAGGATTTCGGCGGCAGCGTGCTGGGCCGGCCGATCGAAGTACTGATCAACGACCACCAGAACAAGGCGGACGTGGCGGCCAGCAAGGCGCGCGAATGGTTCGACACCCAGAACGTCAAGATGATCAACAACCTGATCAATTCCGGCGTCGCCATGTCGGTGATGAACGTCGCCAAGGAAAAGAACGGCATCGTGATCGTCAACGGCTCCGGCTCCTCGCGCATCACCGGCGACGCCTGCACGCCGAACAGCATTCACTATTCGTACGACACCTGGGCGCTGGCCAAGGGCACCGGCAACGCCATCGTCCAACAGGGCGGCGACAGCTGGTTCTTCCTGACCGCCGATTACGCGTTCGGCCATTCGCTGGAAGCCGACACCGCCGCCGCGGTCAAGGCCGCCAAGGGCAAGGTGGTCGGTTCGGTGCGCTATCCGATCAACGCCTCCGACCATTCATCGTTCCTGCTGCAGGCGCAGAGTTCCAAGGCCAAGGTGGTGGCGATCGCCGGCTCTGGCACCGGCTTCATCAATGCCGCCAAGTCGGCGCATGAGTTCGGCATCACCAAGGCCGGGCAGACGCTGGCGGGCCTTCTGGTCTGGATTACCGACGTCGACGCGATGGGGCTGGAAACCGCGCAGGGCCTGACCCTGACCAACAGCTTCTACTGGGACCGCGACGACGAGACCCGCAAGTGGTCGAAGCGCTTCTTCGCGCTGACCAAGCGCATGCCGACCATGGGCGACGCCGGTGACTATTCGTCGACGCTGCACTACCTGAAGGCGGTGCAGGCGGTCGGCACCGACGACACCGCGACCGTGATGGCAAAGATGAAGGCGACCCCGGTCAACGACATGTTCGCCAAGAACGGCCAGATCCGCGCCGATGGCCGCATGGTGCACGACATGTACGTGTACCAGGTCAAGAAGCCTTCGGAATCGAAATACCCGTGGGACTACTACACGCTGAAGGCGGTGATCCCGGCCGAGCAGGCGTTCCGCCCGCTGTCCGAGGGCGGCTGCCCGCTGGTCAAGGGCTGACGCCAGCCTGCCGTCGCGCGCCGCCCGGCGCGGTGA
>JBATWJ010000244.1:0-1891 GCA_049672545.1 Burkholderiaceae bacterium | reverse complement strand
CCGTTGGGGCCGAGCAGACCAAAAATTTCACCTTTTTGCACCTCGAAACTGACCTGGTCGGTGGCGGTGAACTCACCGAAACGCGTGGTGAGATTGCGGCAGGAGACGGCGACTTGGGAGCCCAGTTCGACCGGCGGCAGCCGCTCGGCCAGTGTCGAAGTCCCGCCGGGGCCGCCACCGAGCAGATCGATGAAGGCGTCTTCGAAGCGCGCAGGCACCTGCGCCAGCTCTACCCGCGCCTGATCGGACAGGGCCTGCAGCTGCTCCGCTTGATCGCCCTCGCGCAACACCACGCGCACGCCGGCGCCCTGGATCACGCCATCGCTCACGCTGGGCAGGTCGAGTGCCTGGGTCAGGACCGCTCGGCGCTCGGCGCCGACGTCTTCCAGGCGGAAACTGCGGCCTTCGAGCTGCGCGGTCAGCTCCTGCGGCGGGCCATCGAACAGGAGCTGCCCCTGGTTCAGCAGCAGCACGCTCTCACAGCGCTCGGCTTCGTCGAGATAGGCGGTGGACCAGACCACGGCCATGCCTTCATCGGTCAGCGCCTGCACCATGCGCCACAAGTCCTGGCGGCTGACCGGGTCGACACCCACGCCCGGCTCGTCCAGCAGCAGCACCTTGGGCCGCGCCATGAGCGCACAGGCAAGGCCCAGCTTCTGCTTCATGCCGCCGGAGAGTTTGCCCGCCAAACGCTTCGTAAAAGGCCCCAGTCGCGTGAACTCCAGAAGCTCGGCAAACAGATCGGCGTTGCGGTCCGCATCCATGCCGCGCAACTGCGCATACAGGCGCATGTTCTCCATCACCGACAGGTCTTCGTACAGGCCGAAGCGTTGCGGCATGTAGCCGCTGGCGACATGGATGGCGTCGTTGTCCCGGACCACGTCATAGCCGGCCAGGGTGACGTGGCCGGCGTTCGGCACCAGGAGACCGGTCAGAATCCGCATCAGCGTCGTCTTGCCAGCGCCGTCCGGGCCGACCAGGCCCGTCAGCCGCCCATAGTGGATGCGCGCGCTCAAGCCCCGCAGTGCCTGCACCTGGCCGAAATGCTTGTCCACTTCTTCGATGACCACGGCAGCGTCTTCGCCCGCACCCGCGGGCACGGCGGTGATGGCGGGGCTTGCCTGCATCTCAACGCTCCCCCGGGATACTGGTGCCGGCTTTCGCATCGACCTCGATCGTCACCGGCATGCCCTGGCGCAAGCCACTGTCGCTGTCGGCTTCGTCGATGACGATGCGCAGGCGGTAGACCAGATCCGTGCGCAAATCCGTCGTCTCCACCGTCTTGGGGGTGAACTCGGCGCGCGGCGAGATGAAACCGATCTGGCCGCGATAGACCTTCACTGATGAGTCGGTTTTGACGCGCACCACAGTACCAGGCGCGATGCGCCCCAAGTCCGACTCGCCCACGTAGGCGCGCACGTAGACCGGCTTGTCCAGGCTCAGGCTGTAGACCGTGCTCTGGCTGGCCACCATGCTGCCGGGCTCGCGCACCCGCGCGACGATGGTGCCGTTGCTGGGTGCCGTGAGTTCGGTGTCCGCCAGAGATGTCGTGGCTTGCGCTGCGGCTGCCTGCGCGGCTGCAAGGCGCGCCTCTCCTGCCTCAATGTCTTCCTTGCGAAAGCCTTCGGATGCCTGCGACAGGGCGGCTTTGGCGGATTCGACACCCGCAGCCGCCTGATCCCTAGCGGTGCGCGCGGCATCGACCGTGCGCTGGCTGCTGGCACCCGACGCGAGCAAACCGCTCTGACGTTGAAAGTTGCGCTCGGCGTCAAGCGCCTGCGCCTGCGCTTGTCTGAGCGCCTCGCGTGCCTGGGTGATTTCCTGCGGTCGCAGGCCGCGGCGCAGCTTGGCCAGCTCGGCCTGGGCCACCTGCACCTGGGCTTGCGCGGCT
>JBATWJ010000243.1:0-3114 GCA_049672545.1 Burkholderiaceae bacterium | reverse complement strand
CTACGGCAGCGCCGCGCACAAGCCGATCGAGCCGGCGCCCGGGCGCTACGTCCGGGTGCGGGCAGACTGAAATAATACCCGCGGTCATCATTCCATCATTGAAAAGGAGACGAGCATGGCAAAACGTATCGCGTATGTAACGGGTGGGATGGGCGGCATAGGAACGGCGATCTGCCGCCGCTTGTGCAACGAAGGCTATACCGTGGTCGCCGGCTGCGGTCCGAATTCGCAGCGCAAGGACAAGTGGCTGGCCGACATGCGGGCCGAGGGGCTGGACATCCATGCATCCGAAGGCAACGTTTCGGACTGGGATTCGACCACCGCCGCGTTCGACAAGGTGAAGGCGGAAATCGGCCAGGTCGACGTGCTGGTCAACAACGCCGGCATCACGCGCGACGGCCAGTTCCGCAGGATGAGCAGGGACGACTGGAGCGCGGTGATCGACACCAACCTGAACTCGCTGTTCAACGTTACCAAGCAGGTGATCGATGGCATGGCCGACCGCGGCTGGGGCCGGGTCATCAACATCTCGTCGGTCAACGGCCAGAAGGGCCAGTTCGGCCAGACCAACTACTCGACCGCGAAGGCCGGTATCCACGGCTTCACGATGGCACTGGCGCAGGAAGTGGCGACCAAGGGCGTCACCGTCAATACCGTGTCGCCGGGCTACATCGGCACCGATATGGTGCGCGCGATCCGGCCCGAGGTGCTGGAAAAGATCGTCGCCGGCATCCCGGTCAGGCGGCTCGGCGAGCCGGAGGAAATCGCATCGATCGTTGCCTGGATCGCGTCCGACGAGGGCGGCTATGCGACCGGCTCCGATTTCTCGCTGAATGGCGGCCTGCACATGGGCTGACGCCGTCGCGGATCGGTACTCCGGCAGGGCGCCGGCCCAACGTTGCGCGGGTCGGCGCGCCGCTGCCGGGCAGTTGCGCAATCACGCATTTTTACGCAATATGTGAAACATGCAAAGCGAACGAATGTTCGTTTTCTCCGATGGGCTTGAGATGCGTTGCGACGCGATGACTGGAATTTTCAGATGAACAGTGCCAAAAAAATTTCCGAACGCATGATCAAGAAGTATCCGAACCGCCGCCTGTACGATACTCAGACCAGTTCCTACATCACGCTGACCGACGTCAAGCAGTTGGTGCTCGACAACGAAGATTTCACGGTGGTCGACGCCAAGACCAACGAAGACCTGACGCGCAGCATCCTGCTGCAGATCATCCTGGAAGAAGAAGCCAACGGCACGCCGATGTTTTCCAGCGCCGCGCTGTCGCAGATCATCCGCTACTACGGCCATGCGATGCAGGGCATGATGGGCTCCTACCTGGAAAAGAACATCCAGGCCTTCATCGACATCCAGAACAAGCTGGCGGAAAATTCCAAGGGCCTGTATGAAGGCAAGCCGTTCAGCCCCGAAATGTGGACGCAGTTCATGAACGTGCAGGGGCCGATGATGCAGGGCATGATGAGCAACTACATCGAGCAGAGCAAGAATCTGTTCCTGCAGATGCAGGAACAGATGCAAAACCAGACCAAGAGCATGTTCGGCAGCTTCCCGTTCGGCCCGGTCGACAAGCCGAAATGAAGAGGTAAACGCGACCGACCGCCGGCTGGCCGGCAGTGCGGCGCCGGACGGGGCGCCACGGATGAACGGGTACAATGGCGGATTCGCTCTTGTTACCCGTTTTTTATGTCCACCTCATCGCAAACTGCTCCCAAAGTCGGCTTCGTTTCACTCGGCTGTCCCAAGGCCCTGGTCGATTCCGAGCAGATCATCACCCGGCTGCGCGCCGAAGGTTACGAAACCGCCAAGTCCTACGACGGCGCCGACCTGGTGATCGTCAATACTTGCGGCTTCATCGACGCCGCCGTGCAGGAATCGCTCGACGCGATCGGCGAGGCCCTGCATGAAAACGGCAAGGTGATCGTCACCGGCTGCCTCGGCGCCAAGAAGGATGCCGCCGGCCAGGACATCATTACCCAGGTGCACCCGAAGGTATTGGCGGTCACCGGCCCGCACGCGGCCGGCGAAGTGATGGACGCCGTGCATGCGCATCTGCCGAAGCCGCACGATCCCTTCCTCGACCTGCTGCCGCCGCAGGGCGTGAAGCTGACGCCGAAGCATTTCGCCTACCTGAAGATTTCCGAAGGCTGCAACCACCGTTGCAGCTTCTGCATCATCCCGTCGATGCGCGGCGACCTGGTGTCGCGGCCGATCGGCGAAGTGATGCTGGAGGCGGAAAATCTGTTCAAGGCCGGCGTCAAGGAATTGCTGGTGATTTCGCAGGACACCAGCGCCTACGGCGTCGACGTCAAGTTCCGTACCGGCTTCTGGAACGGCCGTCCGGTCAAGACCCACATGACGCAGCTGGTCGAGGCGCTCGGCGAGCTGGCCGCGCACTACGGCGCCTGGGTGCGGCTGCACTACGTGTATCCGTATCCGCATGTCGACCAGGTGATCCCGCTGATGGCCGAAGGCCGCGTGCTGCCTTACCTGGACGTGCCGCTGCAACATGCGCATCCGGACGTGCTGAAGCGCATGAAGCGCCCGGCCGGCGGCGAAAAGAACATCGAGCGCATCCGCGCCTGGCGCGCACTATGCCCGGACATCACGATCCGCTCCACCTTCATCGCCGGCTTCCCGGGCGAGACCGAGACCGAGTTCGAATATCTGCTGGATTTCCTGAAGGAAGCCGAGATCGACCGTCTCGGCTGCTTCGCCTATTCGCCGGTGGAAGGCGCCACCGCCAACCTGCTGGCCGATCCGGTGCCGGAGGAGGTACGCGAGGAACGGCGCGGCCGCGTGATGCTGCTGCAGGAGGAAATCTCGAAGAAGCGGCTGCAGGCCAAGGTCGGCCAGACCATCCGCGTGCTGGTGGACGAGCTGGAGCGCGGCGGCAACGCGATCGCGCGCTCCGCTGCCGATGCGCCGGAAATCGACGGCGTGGTGTACGTGAAGGCGCCTTACGAGCCGCACCGCCGGCTCGCGGTCGGCGAGTTCGTCGATGTCACGGTGACCGCGGCCGACGCGCACGATCTGTGGGCAGCGGCATGAGGCGGCCGATCGCAGCCGCGCTGCTGGCATTGGCCGGCGCCGGCATGTTC
>JBATWJ010000242.1:0-2484 GCA_049672545.1 Burkholderiaceae bacterium | reverse complement strand
GCCGAGCCGTCGGCGCTGGAGCGGCGCCGCGCGCTGTTGCCAGCGCTGCGCCGGGCGATTCGCGCACGGCTGGCAGCGGATGATGACGGAGGAAAGCAATGAACCGCATACCTGAGAGCGGGCGCACGCCCGCCACGCTGAATGCGCGCATGCAGTCGCGCACGCTCGAAGTCGGCTTCGACGACGGCACAGAGTTTTCGCTGCCGTTCGAATTCCTGCGCGTGTATTCGCCGTCGGCCGAAGTGCGCGGCCACGGCCCCGGCCAGGAAGTGCTGCAGACCGGCAAGCGCGCGGTGACGCTGACCGCGCTGGAGCCGGTTGGCAACTACGCGGTGCAGCCGCATTTTTCCGACGGCCACAATACCGGCATCTATTCGTGGGACTACCTCTACTGGCTCGGCGCCAACCAAGCCGAGTTGTGGGAGGGCTATCTGCAGCGGCTGGAACAGGCCGGCTTCACGCGCGAATCCGGGCGCGACGCGCCGATGGCGGTGGCCCGTGCGAAAGGCCACGGCTGCCACTGAACCACCCTCGCGCCGGGCGCAAATCCGGACGGCCCCACTTGTATAATGGCCTTCGGATCGTGCAAACAGACAAGGCGGCGCAGATGAGCAACACCACGCATTTCGGCTACCAGACCGTGGCCGAGGAAGACAAGGCGAAGAAGGTCGCCGGCGTCTTCCATTCGGTGGCGCAGAAATACGACGTGATGAACGACGTCATGTCGGGCGGCATGCACCGGCTGTGGAAGGCGTTCACTATCGCTCGCGCCGGCGTGCGGCCCGGTTTCCGGGTGCTCGACATCGCCGGCGGCACCGGCGACCTGGCGAAAGCATTTGCCAAGCAGGCCGGCCCGACCGGCGAAGTGTGGCTGACCGACATCAACGAATCGATGCTGCGCGTCGGCCGCGACCGGCTGTTGAATAGTGGCCTGGTGACCCCCACCTTGTTGTGTGATGCCGAAAGGCTGCCGTTCCCGGACAATTACTTCGACCGCGTCAGTGTCGCCTTCGGTTTGCGCAACATGACGCACAAGGACGCCGCGCTGGCCGAGATGCGGCGCGTGCTGAAGCCGGGCGGCAAGCTTTTGGTGCTGGAATTCTCGAAGGTCTGGGAGCCGCTGCAGAAGCCGTACGACGTGTATTCTTTCTCGGTGTTGCCGTGGCTTGGACGCCGGATCGCCGACGATGCAGATAGTTACCGTTATCTTGCGGAGTCGATTAGAATGCATCCCGACCAGGAAACGCTGAAGCGCATGATGCAGGATGCCGGACTGGAGCGGGTCGAATACTTCAACTTGACGGCCGGAGTGGCCGCACTTCACACCGGAATCAAACTTTAGGAGCTGTCATGAAAAAATTGCTGATGGGACTGATGGTCGCGCTGACCACGCTGACGATGGTGCTGCCGGAAGCGGAAGCGCGGCGCATGGGCGGCAGCCGCTCGTTCGGCAAGCAGTCGCAGAACCTGAACCGTCCGGCGCCGGCGCAACCGGCCCAGAACAGCGCCGCCAAGCCGGCCACGCCGGGCAATGCGCAGGCGACGCCGCCGAAGCCGGCCTCGCCGTGGAAGAACATCCTGGGCGGCGCGCTGCTCGGCCTCGGCCTGGGCGCGCTGCTGTCGCACCTCGGCCTGTCGGGCGCCTTGGCCAGCATGATCAGCACGCTGTTGATGGTGGCGCTGATTGCGTTCGCGGTGATGTTCATCGTGCGCCTGGTACGGCGCAAGAACGGTCCGCAGGCGGCCTACGCCGGCGCTGCCAATCCGTCGGCCTACAACAAGACCGCCTACGTGCCGGAAATCGGTTCGCGCATCGGCCAGCCGGCGGCGCCGGCCACCGGCGCCGCAGTAGCGGCCGCGCCCGCCGATTCCTGGGGCGTGCCGGAAGACTTCGATACCGCCGGCTTCCTGCGCCACGCAAAGACCTATTTCATCCGCCTGCAGGCGGCTTGGGATCGCGCCGACATCAACGACATCCGCGAATTCACGACGCCGGAGATGTTCGCCGAACTGAAGATGCAGATCCAGGAACGCGGCGCCAGCCCGAACACCACCGACGTGGTGTCGATCGAAGCCGAGCTGATCGGCATCGAAACGCTGGCCGACGAATACCTGGCCAGCGTCAAGTTCCACGGCATGATCAGGGAAGACGCCGGCGCGCCGGCGGCACCGTTCGCCGAGGTCTGGAACCTGTCCAAGCCGGTGTCCGGCGAAGGCGGCTGGGCGCTGGCCGGCATCCAGCAGCTGTCCTAGCCGATACCCTGGCGCAAGCTGATACACTTGAAGCCGCCCGTGGCCGCCACGGGCGGTTTTCTTTTGGCGCCATGACTTCTTCCCCGTTTCCCTTCCCGACTTCCTCTCTGGCCGCGGCCGCGATCAACCATCTGCTGGCGGCCGAACCGTGGGCGCAGCGGCGGCTGACCGCGCATGCCGGCAAGGCCGCCTGCATCGATTTCGGCTTCGCCGCGCTGCGCTTCGCGGTGG
>JBATWJ010000241.1:0-2010 GCA_049672545.1 Burkholderiaceae bacterium | reverse complement strand
CCCCGCTATTCCGCTTCCTTCGCGGTTTCGCGGGCGGCGCCCTGGACGGCGCCCAGCTCCGGCACGCCGAGCGCGGCGCGCACCTTGTTTTCGATCTCGCGCGCCAGTTCCGGCCGTTCGCGCAGGTAGTTGCGGGCATTGTCCTTGCCCTGGCCGATGCGCTCGCCGTTGTAGCTGTACCAGGCGCCGGATTTCTCCACCACCTTGTTCTCGGCGCCGAGGTCGAGGATTTCTCCTTCGCGCGAGGTGCCTTCGCCATACAGGATGTCGAAGTGCGCTTCGCGGAACGGCGGCGCGATCTTGTTCTTGACCACCTTGACCCGGGTTTCGTTGCCGATCACTTCGTCGCCGGACTTGATCGAGCCGGTGCGGCGGATGTCGAGCCGGACCGACGCGTAGAACTTCAGCGCGTTGCCGCCGGTGGTGGTTTCCGGGTTGCCGAACATGACGCCGATCTTCATGCGGATCTGGTTGATGAAGATCACCAGCGTGTTGGTGCGGTTGATGCTGCCGGTGAGCTTGCGCAGCGCCTGCGACATCAGGCGCGCCTGCAGGCCGGGCAGCGAATCGCCCATGTCGCCTTCGATTTCGGCGCGCGGCGTCAGCGCCGCCACCGAGTCGATCACCACCAGGTCGACACCGCCGGAGCGCACCAGCGCGTCGGTGATTTCGAGCGCCTGCTCGCCGGTGTCGGGCTGCGAGATCAACAGGTCGGACAGGTTGATGCCGAGCTTTTGCGCATAGGTGACGTCGAGCGCATGCTCGGCGTCGATGAAGGCACAGGTGCCGCCGAGCTTTTGCATCTCGGCAATGGTCTGCAGCGTCAGCGTGGTCTTGCCGGACGATTCCGGTCCGTAGATTTCGACGACGCGCCCGCGCGGCAGGCCGCCGACGCCGAGTGCGATGTCGAGGCCGAGCGAGCCGGTCGAGACCGTCTGCACTTCTTCCGCCACGGCGCCGTCTTCCATGCGCATCACCGAGCCCTTGCCGAACTGCTTTTCGATCTGCGCCAGGGCGGCGGCCAGGGCCTTGCTCTTGTCGGAATTCAGGGCGGATTTCTTGTCATCCATGTCGATCATCTTTCAGAGAAAGGGGTTGAGTGAGAACGCGCACGCAGTTAACACATACAGAACGATACTGTATGAAAAAACAGTGGTTTATGCAAGTGGAGATTTGTCCGTTTGCGCGATTTTTGCACCATTCTGGCAGCTTTCGGCGGCGCCGCCTTGCCTTGCCGGCATTGCGGAAACGCAATAGACTAGCCGCACCCTGCGTTCGACCCACCTGCCCGCCGACGATGCGCATACTGCTTGCCGAGGACGATAGCGTACTGGCCGACGGGCTGACCCGCTCGCTGCGCCATTCGGGCTATGCGGCCGACTGCGTCAAGGACGGCGCCGAAGCCGATCTGGCGCTGACCACCCAGGCGTTCGATTTGCTGATCCTCGATCTCGGCCTGCCGAAGATGCCGGGCCTGGAAGTGCTGCGCCGGCTGCGCGCGCGCAATTCGCGGCTGCCGGTGCTGATTTTGACCGCCGGCGATTCGATCGAGCAGCGCGTCACCGCGCTCGACCTCGGCGCCGACGATTACATGGCCAAGCCGTTCGCGCTGTCCGAACTGGAAGCGCGGGTACGGGCGCTGACGCGGCGCGGCGCCGGCGGCGGCCCCAGCGTGATCCGGCACGGCCCGCTGTCCTACGACCAGGTCGGCCGCATCGCCTATCTCGGCGAGCAAATGCTGGAGTTGTCCGCGCGCGAACTGGGCCTGTTGGAAGTGCTGCTGCTGCGCTGCGGCCGGCTGGTGTCGAAGGAGCAGCTGGTCGACCATCTGTGCGAATGGGGCGAGGAAGTCAGCAACAACGCGATCGAAGTCTACGTGCACCGGCTGCGCAAGAAGATCGAGATCGGCGGCGTGCGCATCGCCACCGTGCGCGGCCTCGGCTACTGCCTGGAAAAATTTTCCGACGCCGCCCCGCCGCCCGCCCCGCCGCCTACCGCGCCGCGCTGATG
>JBATWJ010000240.1:0-6848 GCA_049672545.1 Burkholderiaceae bacterium | reverse complement strand
GCCGGCGACCGGCTTCCTGCTCGACTGGCTGGCGCAACAGGTCGATATCGGCAGGCTGCGCGCGGTCGGGCACCGGATCGTGCACGGCCTGCAGCACAGCGAGCCGCAGCCGATCGGCGATGCGCTGCTGAATGACCTGCGCCGCACCATCGGCCTCGACCCCGACCATCTGCCGCTCGAAATCGAATTGATCGACGCCTTCCTGCGCCGCCATCCGCACCTGCCGCAGCTGGCTTGCTTCGACACCGCCTTCCACCGCGACCTGCCGCGCGTGGCGCAATTGCTGCCGATCCCGCGCCGCTACCAGGCGTTCGGCCTGCGCCGCTACGGCTTCCATGGGCTGTCGTACGGCTACCTGATGCAGCGTCTGGCGCAGATCGATCCGGCCGCCGCGCGCGGCCGCGTGATCCTGGCGCATCTGGGCAATGGCGCCAGCATGGCGGCGCTGCGCGACGGCCGCAGCATGGATACCAGCATGGGCCTGACGCCGGCCGGCGGCCTGGTGATGGGAACCCGCCCCGGCGATCTCGATCCAGGCGTGGCCGGCTATTTGTTGCACGAGGGCGGACTGGATGCGCGGCATTTCAGCGAGCTGGTGAACCACCAATCCGGCTTGCTTGGCGTTTCCGGCAGCAGCGCCGACATGCGCGACCTGCTGGCGCGCGAGCGCGACGACGCGCATGCGGCCGAGGCGGTGGCGCTGTTCTGCTACCAGGCGCGCAAGACGATCGGTGCCTACGCCGCGGTCCTGAACGGTCTCGATACGCTGGTGTTTTCCGGCGGCATCGGCGAAAACGCGGCGCCGGTGCGCGTACGCATTTGCGACGGCCTGCAATACCTGGGGCTGGAACTCGACGCCGCGCGCAATGACGCGGCAGCCGAGCTGATTTCCGGCGCCGCCAGCCGCGTCGCGGTGCGCGTGATCCCGACCGACGAGGAATGGATGATCGCCAGCACCGCCTGCCGGACTCTGCAACGGAGCGAACATGGACACCCACCAGGATCAGCATGAAGCTCCGGCCGCGCCGCTGCCGGCGGAACTGGCGCAGCGGATCGACGCCTACTGGCGCGCTGCCAATTACCTGTCGGCCGGGCAGATCTACCTGCTCGACAATCCGCTGCTGAAAGAGCCGCTGCGCCTGCAGCACATCAAGCCGCGTCTGTTGGGCCACTGGGGCACGACGCCGGGACTGAACTTCATCTATGTCCACCTGAACCGCATCATCCGCCAATACGACCTGAACGTGATCAACGTCACCGGCCCCGGCCACGGCGGACCGGCGCTGGTCGCCAACACCTGGCTGGAAGGCAGCTATAGCGAACTCTATCCGGCCGTGCCGCAGAACGAAGAGGGGATGAAAGCGCTGTTCCGGCAGTTTTCCTTCCCCGGCGGCATCCCTAGCCATGCGGCGGCCGAAACGCCTGGCTCGATCAACGAGGGCGGTGAGCTCGGCTACTGCCTGTCGCATGCGTATGGCGCCGCCTTCGACAATCCGGACCTGCTGGTGGCCTGCGTGGTCGGCGACGGCGAGGCCGAGACCGGTGCGCTGGCCACCAGCTGGCATTCGAACAAGTTCCTGAATCCGGAGCGCGACGGCGCGGTGCTGCCGATCCTGCACCTGAACGGCTACAAGATCGCCGGCCCCACGGTGCTGGCGCGCATTCCGCGTGCCGAATTGGAGGCGTTGTTCGTCGGCTACGGTTACCGGCCGTACTTCGTCGAAGGCGACGACCCGGCGCGCATGCACCGGCTGATGGCGGCTGCGCTGGACGCCGTGGTGGGCGAGATCCGCGCGATCCAGGACGAGGCGCGCCGCCACGGTTTCCGCCGGCGGCGACCGTGGCCGATGATCGTACTGAAGACACCCAAGGGCTGGACCGGCCCGAAGACGGTGGACGGCAAGGCGGTGGAAGGCAGCCCGCGCGCGCACCAGGTGCCGGTCGGCGATTTCACCGCCAAGCCGGAGCACCTGCAGATTCTCGAACGGTGGATGCAAAGCTACCGGCCGCAGGAACTGTTCGACCGCGACGGCGCGCTGCGGCCGGAACTGGCGGAGCTGGCGCCGTGCGGCGCGCGCCGCATGGGAATGAATCCGCATGCGAACGGCGGCCTGCTGCTGCGCGACCTGGCCCTGCCGGATTTTCGTGGCTACGCGCTGGCGATTGAGACGCCCGGTGCGGTCGAGGCCGAGGCGACCGCGGTGCAGGGACCGTACATCCGCGACGTGCTGCGCGCGAACGCCGACGCGCGCAATTTCCGCGTGTTCAGCCCGGACGAGACCGCGTCCAACCGCTGGGGCGCGGTATTCGAGGCCACCAGCCGCTGTTCCACCGCTGAAATCCTGCCGACCGACGAACAGCTGGCGGCCGATGGCCGGGTGATGGAAATGCTGAGCGAGCACCAGTGCGAGGGCTGGCTGGAGGGCTATCTGCTGACTGGTCGGCACGGCTTTTTCTCGTGCTACGAAGCCTTCATCCATATCGTCGATTCGATGTTTAACCAGTACGCGAAATGGCTGGAGGTGACGCGCCACATCCCGTGGCGGCGACCAGTGGCGTCGCTGAACTACCTGCTGTCCTCGCACGTCTGGCGCCAGGATCACAATGGTTTCAGCCACCAGAACCCGGGTTTCATCGACCAGGTGATGAACAAGAAGGCCGACGTCATCCGCGTCTATCTGCCGCCCGACGCCAACACGCTGCTGTCGGTCACCGACCATTGCCTGCGCAGCCGCAACTACGTCAACGTGATCGTCGCCGGCAAGCAGCCGGCGCCGCAATGGCTGGACATGGACGCGGCGATCCGGCATTGCACCGCCGGTATCGGCGCCTGGGACTGGGCCGGCACCGACGGCGGCGAGCCGGAACTGGTGATGGCCTGCAGCGGCGACGTGCCGACGCTGGAGACGCTGGCGGCGGTGCAGCTGCTGCACCGGCATTTCCCGGCGCTGAAGCTACGCGTGGTCAACGTGGTCGACCTGATGGCGCTGCAGACGCGGGGGGAACACCCGCACGGGATGGCCGACGCCGACTTCGACGCATTGTTTACGCGCGACAAGCCGGTGGTGTTTGCCTACCACGGCTATCCCTGGCTGATCCACCGGCTGACCTACCGGCGCGCCAACCATGACAATTTCCACGTGCATGGCTACCGGGAAGAGGGCACCACTACCACGCCGTTCGACATGGTGGTGATGAATGCGCTCGACCGCTTCCATCTGGCCGGCGCCGCGGTCGACCGGCTGCCGCAACTGGGCACGGCAATTGTCGGCTTCAAGGAACTGCTGCGCGAGCGGCTGGATGCCCATCACGCCTATGTACGCGCGCACGGCGCGGATATGCCGGAAATCCGCGACTGGCACTGGCAGCCGCTATCGGCACGGCAGGGCGGCGCCGCGGAAAAGAAGTAACCGGGCGTAAAAGCGGCGAACCGCGCCGGCCGCGTTCCCCTCTAATTTGCATTGACGTAACACTTGGAGGGCGCCGCCATGAAACGAATCCTGTCGCTGCTGGCGCTGACGGCGCTTGGCGGCTGCGCGGTGGTGCCGTACGACACCGCCTACTATTCCGCCGATCCCTATCCCTACGGGCCCGTGTATGCGGCGCCACCGGTCTATGCGCCGGCCTACGTCGGTCCTCCTGCGTACTTCGGCTTCGGACTGAACTACCGCAGCGGCGGCGGCTATTACCACCCGCATCCACGGCCGGGATTCCGCGGTCCGCCTCCGGGATTCCGCGGCGGCCATCCAGGCTGGGGAAGAAGCTGGCGCGGCGGTCCGCAGCAGCGCTGACGCCGCGCTCGCCACTATCCCACCGGAACTTCCGTTCTTCCTAGACAGTTCCACGCATCGCCGATGTGTTGCCGGGCGATTGCATTTCAGCTTAAAGAGGACTATATTGGTACTGTTTAAAACAGCAAGGCAGCCGCGATGTTGCGAATGAGCAAATTGGCCGATTACGGCACGGTCATCCTGACCACGATGCTGCGGCAGCCCGAGCGGCCGCGCAGCGCCGCCGAAATCGCCACCGTGATCCGGGTGCCGGCGACCACGGTCAGCAAGGTCCTGAAGATCCTGGCGCGTGAAGGATTGGTGCAATCCCTGCGCGGCGCCAAAGGCGGTTATGTGCTGGCGCGACCGGCCAACGAGATTTCCATGGCGGACGTGATCGAGGCGATGGACGGCCCGATCGGCGTGACCGAATGCAGCATCACGCCCGGCCTGTGCAGCCAGGAAAGAGGTTGCCCGGTGCGTGCCAACTGGCAGCGGATCAACCGCATCGTGCTGCAGTCGCTGCAGCAGATCACGCTGGATCAGATGATTGAACCGGTCCCGGACACGGTAGATGTCAGCAACCTGCGCAAGCGGCGGCCGCTTTTGAACCGGATGAATGGAGAACAGGCATGACCGATGCAGCCACCAGCAGCAATCTGAACACCTTGCTGGACACCGATTACCAGCACGGCTTCGTGACCGAGATCGAGGCCGACAGCGTGCCGCGCGGCTTGAGCGAAGACACGATCCGAATGATTTCGGCACGCAAGAACGAGCCCCCCTTCATGCTGGAATGGCGCCTGAAGGCGTACCGGCACTGGCTGACGATGAAAGAGCCGGAATGGTCGAGCGCCAAGTATCCGCCGATCGATTACCAGGACATCATTTATTACTCGGCGCCGAAGTCGCTGAAGAAGGGGCCGAAAAGCCTGGACGAGGTCGACCCGGAACTGCTGAAGACCTATGAAAAGCTCGGCGTGCCGCTGAAGGAGCGCGAGATGCTGGCCGGCGTCGCGGTGGACGCGGTGTTCGACAGCGTGTCGGTCGGCACCACATTCAAGGACAAGCTGGCCGAGCTCGGCATCATCTTCGGCGCGTTCTCGGACGCGGTGCGCGACCATCCCGACCTAGTGCAGAAGTACCTCGGTTCGGTGGTGCCGGCCGGCGACAACTTCTTCGCTGCGCTGAATTCAGCGGTGTTTACCGACGGCTCGTTCTGCTACATCCCGCCCGGCGTGCGCTGCCCGATGGAGCTGTCCACCTATTTCCGCATCAACGCCAAGGACACCGGCCAGTTCGAGCGCACGCTGATCATCGCCGACGAGGGCGCCTACGTCAGCTATCTGGAAGGCTGTACGGCGCCGATGCGCGACGAAAACCAGCTGCACGCGGCGGTGGTGGAGCTGGTGGCGCTCGACAATGCGCGCATCAAGTATTCGACCGTGCAGAACTGGTATCCGGGCGACAAGGAAGGCAAGGGCGGCATCTACAACTTCGTCACCAAGCGCGGCGACTGCCGCGGCAGGAAGTCGCACATTTCCTGGACCCAGGTCGAGACCGGCTCTGCAATCACCTGGAAATACCCGAGCGTGCTGCTGCGCGGCGACGATTCGGTCGGCGAATTCCACTCAGTGGCGCTGACCAACAATTTCCAGCAGGCCGATACCGGTTCCAAGATGATCCACATCGGCCGCAACACGCGCAGCACCATCATCTCGAAAGGCATCTCGGCCGGCCGCGGCCAGCAGACCTACCGCGGACTGGCCAAGATCCTGAAGCCGGCCGAAGGCGCGCGCAACTACACCCAGTGCGATTCGCTGCTGCTGGGCGACCGCTGCGGCGCGCATACCTTTCCGTACATCGAGGTGCGCAATCCGAGCGCGCGCGTCGAGCATGAAGCGTCCACCTCGCGCATCGGCGAAGACCAGCTGTTCTACTGCCGGCAGCGCGGCATTTCGGCGGAAGACGCAGTGTCGATGATCGTCAATGGCTTCTGCAAGGACGTATTCAAGGAATTGCCGATGGAATTCGCGGTGGAGGCGCAAAAGCTTTTGTCCGTGAGCCTGGAAGGCTGTGTCGGTTGAGAAGAACCCATCGTTAGGAAACAACATGCTGGAAATCAAGAATCTGCAAGTCCGCGTCGAGCAAAAGCCGATCCTGCAAGGCCTCGACTTGACCGTCAACGCCGGCGAAGTGCACGCGATCATGGGGCCGAACGGCTCCGGCAAGAGCACGCTGGCGCAAGTGCTGGCCGGCCGCGACAACTTCGAAGTCACCGGCGGCAGCGTCCGCTACCTGGGCCAGGACCTGTTGGCGCTGGCGCCGGAGGTGCGCGCGCGGGAAGGGATTTTCCTCGGCTTCCAATACCCGGTCGAAATCCCCGGCGTGTCCAACGTCTACCTGCTGAAGGCGGCGCTGAACAACATCCGCAAGCATCGCGGCCTGCCGGAACTGGATGCGTTCGAGTTCATGAACCTGATCAAGCAGAAGATGAAGCTGATGGAAATGAACCAGGAGCTGCTGTACCGCTCGGTCAACCAGGGTTTTTCCGGCGGCGAAAAGAAGCGCAATGAAGTGCTGCAGATGGCGGTGCTGGAGCCGAAGCTGGCGCTGCTCGACGAGACCGATTCCGGCCTCGATATCGACGCGCTGCAGATCGTCGCACGCGGCATCAATGCGATGCGCAGCCCCGAGCGCGCAATCGTGATGGTCACGCACTACCAGCGCTTACTGGACTATGTGGTGCCGGATTTCATCCACGTGCTGTCGAAAGGGAAGATCGTCAAGTCCGGCGGCAAGGAACTGGCTCTGGAACTGGAGCAGCGCGGCTACGGCTGGCTGGAGCCGGGCACCACCTCCAGACCGGCCAGGCCTGTGGCTGCCAGCGGAGCGGCGGCATGAAGAACCCGGAAACCATCGAACGGATGCTGGCCGACCATGCCCGCGTCGCCGCGTCGTTGCCCGGCGCCGGTCTGCCATGGCTGGCGCAGCAGCGCGAGGCTGCGCTGGCGCGCTTCGCGCGCAGCGGCTTTCCGACCACGCACGACGAGGACTGGAAATACACCAGCGTCAGTC
>JBATWJ010000239.1:0-2163 GCA_049672545.1 Burkholderiaceae bacterium | reverse complement strand
CGCCCGGCCAGGTCGCCGGCTTCCCGGCGGCCGACGGCCGCCGGCCGCAATGCGCGGCGGACGACAACCCGGACAAGATCACCTACCTGGCATTCACCTCCGGCACCACCGGCCTGCCGAAGGCGGTCATGCACAGCGACAATACGCTCTTGGCCAACGGCCGCGCGATGGTGAAGGACTGGCGGCACGATGCCGGCACCGTGCTGCTGACCCTGAGTCCGATCAGCCACCACATCGGCACGGTGGCGCTGGAACAGATGCTGGCCGCCGGCTTCGAGCTGGTGGTCAACGATCCGCCGGCCGGGCTGAAGGCGATCGACTGGATCGAGCAGTCCGGCGCCAGTTACGTGATGGGTGTGCCGACCCACGCGATGGACATCCTGGCCGAAATGAAGCGGCGCGGCATCGAGCGGCTCGGCCAGGTCAAGGTGTTCTACATGGCCGGGGCGGCGATCCCGCGCGAAACCGCGCAGGCTTTCCTCGACCGGGGCATCCTGCCGCAGAACGTGTACGGCATGACCGAGAACGGCTCGCACCAGTACACGCTGCCGGAGGACGACACCGACACCATCGTCGGCACCTGCGGCCGTGCCTGCGACGCCTACGAAATCCGCATCTGGGACCAGGAAAACCCGGACCGCGAGCTGGCCGCCGGCGAAATCGGCGAAATCGGCGGCCGCGGCGGCTGCCTGATGCTCGGCTATTTCAACAACCAGGGCGCCACCGAGAAGTCGTTCAACGCCCACGGCTGGTTCCTGTCCGGCGACCTCGGCATGCTGGACGCCAACGGCTGCCTGACCATCATGGGCCGCAAGAAGGACCTGATCATCCGCGGCGGCCACAACATCCACCCGTCCACCATCGAAAACCTGGCGCTGACGCACAAGGCCATCCTGAAGGCGGCGGCGTTTCCGATCGCCGACGACCGTCTCGGCGAAAAGGTCTGCCTGGCGGTGATCGCCGGCGCCGACGCGCCGGCGGCCGACGCCATGCTGCAGCACCTGTTCGATGCCGGCCTGTCGAAGTACGACATGCCCGAGTACTACATCGTGCTGGAGGAATTCCCGCTGACGCCGAGCGGCAAGATCCTGAAGCGCGAACTGGTCGAATGGGCGCGCGGCGGGCGCATCAGCCCGACGCCGGTGCGCTGGACGTCGACCCCCACCATCAAGGAAGCGAGCTGAACATGCCCATCACCCTGACCCGCCGCGACGAATTCGCGGTGCTGACGATCGACCGCCCGGAAGCGCTGAACGCGCTCAGCTTCGGACTGATCGGCGAGATCGAGGAATGCCTGGACCAGGCAGCACAGTCCGACGCCCGCGCGCTGCTGGTGACCGGCGCCGGCCAGAAGGCGTTTTGCGCCGGCGCCGACATCGCCGAACTGATCGGCCAGGCGCCGCAGGCGCACAAGCGCGGCGTCGAATTCGGCCAGCGCGTGTTTTCGCGCGTGGCGGCGCTGCCGATGCCGTCGGTGGCGATCATCAACGGCTACGCGTTCGGCGGCGGCCTGGAGCTGGCGCTGTCCTGCAGCTTCCGGCTGGCCACCGCCAACGCCAGGATGGGCCTGCCGGAAATCAAGCTCGGCCTGATCCCCGGCTACGGCGGCACCCAGCGCCTGCCGCGCCTGATCGGCGAGGCACGGGCGCTGGAAATGATCCTGACCGGCCGTACCGTGAAGGCCGACGAAGCGCTGCAGATGGGCCTGGTCAACCGCCTGCTGGACGGCGCCGACGGCGCCGATCCGCTCGACGGCGGCATCGCCTTCGCGCGCGAATTCAGCTGCTACAGCCTGGCTTCGCTGCGCTGCGCGCGCGAAGCGGTGCAGCGCGCGCTGCAGACCACGCTGGCCGAGGGCCTGAAGATCGAGGCCGACCAGTCCACGCTGGCCTACCAGAGCGCCGATGCTGCCGAAGGCATGGCCGCGTTCCTGGCCAAGCGCCCCGCCAACTTTACCGACAAGTGAGCGCATGAACCCGCAGAAAACCATCATCGTCACCGGCGCCTCGCGCGGCATCGGCGCCGCCATCGCGGCAACGCTGGCGCAGCAGGGCTATACCGTGGCCTGCCTGTCGCGCAAGGGCGAGCTGCCGGCCGCGCTCGACGACACGACGCGCGCGCGCTGCGTGCCGTTCGCCGCCGACGTCACCGACAGCGCCAGCC
>JBATWJ010000238.1:0-5047 GCA_049672545.1 Burkholderiaceae bacterium | reverse complement strand
CACCAGGCCAGCGAGCGCGGCGACGGCCGCCGCAGCCAGCAGGCGCCGGCCGGGAACATGGAGTCTCGTGATCATCGCGTTCATCGAAGCGGGGTTCAGGGGAATGGCACGGACCGCGGCTGGTGCGCGGCGGCAGGCTGCGGCCGCCGCGCGTATCACGCCGCAAACACCGGTGTCACGGATACAGGCCGCGCATTTCGCGCGCCTGCAGCACGCGGGTGCAGGCGACGATGAAGGCGGCGGTGCGCAGTGTCACCTTCTTTTCGTCGGCCAGATGGGCGACGGCGGCGAAGGCTTCGCGCATGATCCGCGTCAGGCGCAGGTTGATCTCGTCCTCGGTCCAGAAGAAACTGGAAAAGTCCTGCACCCATTCGAAATAGCTGACGGTGACGCCGCCGGCGTTGGCGATCACGTCCGGCACGACCAGCACGCCGCGGTCGGTCAGGATGTCGTCGGCTTCCGGCGTGGTCGGACCATTGGCGCCTTCCAGGATGATCTTGGCGCGGATGTCGCGGGCGTTGTCGACGTTGATCTGCTGCTCCAGCGCGGCCGGGATCAGGATGTCGCAGTCGACGCTCCAGAATGCGCGGCCGTCCTTCAGTTCCTCGGCGCCGGCAAAACCCTGCACGCTGCCGTGGCGGCCGACGTGCTCGAACAGTGCCGCCGCATCGATGCCGCCTTCGTTGACGATGGTGGCGACGTGATCCTGCACGGCGACGATCTTCGCACCCGCTTCGGCGAACAGCTTGGCGGCGGTGCCGCCGACGTTGCCGTAGCCCTGCACCGCGATCTTCGCGCCCCTGATTTCGAGGCCGCGCCGCTCCGCCGCTTCGCAGCCGACCACGTAGACGCCGCGCCCGGTCGCTTCGCGCCGGCCGAGGCTGCCGCCGAGCGAGATCGGCTTGCCGGTGACGACGCCGGACGAGGTGCTGCCCTGGTTCATCGAATAGGTGTCCATCATCCACGCCATCACCTGTTCGTTGGTGTTGACGTCGGGTGCCGGGATGTCCTTGGTGGGGCCGATGATGATGTTGATTTCGCTGGTGTAGCGGCGCGTCATGCGTTGCAGCTCGGCCTTCGACAGCGTTTTCGGATCGACCCGGATGCCGCCCTTGGCGCCGCCGTAGGGGACGTTGACGGCACCGTTCTTGATCGTCATCCAGGCCGCCAGTGCCATCACTTCCGACAGGGTGACGTCCTGATGGAAGCGCACGCCGCCCTTGCCGGGTCCGCGCGAGGTGTTGTGCTGTACGCGGTAGCCTTCGAAGTGGGCGATGCTGCCGTCGTCGCGCTCGATCGGCACGTCGACGATCAGGATGCGCTTGGGGCGCTTCAAGGTTTCCACCCAGCGCGACAGCGAGCCGAGGTAGGGCGTGACGCGGTCGATCTGTTCCAGGTAGACGCCCCACGGGCCGATGCCGGACGGGGTCAGATAGGACGGGATTTGGTGTGAACTGGACATACTGACAGGACTCCGGTTGGCGCAGATTCGGCAGGGGTTTTGCGAACTGCGGCAGATTCTAGGGCTGCGCGCGGGGCCAATGCCAATGCTTTGTCGGCATGTTTTTATGCGCGCATTGCATAGATGTTAACAGGAATGCGGCGCGCCGTTTTTTCAGACGGCAGTAGTGGTGCTGCTGCGCTTACGGCTACCGGCGGCGCTGCCATGCTGCAGGTATTCCCACAGGCGCGCGGTGACCGGCTTGCCGGGGCGCTGCGGCGACGGCCGTTCGCGGTAGAGGCGGATTTCGAGGTCGAACTGCCATTCGGGGCGGCCGTCGTCGGCGCGCGCCAGGTGCTTGTGGCGCACTTCGCGCAGCACCGCCGATTCCGGCAGGAAGGCCACGCCGTGCCCCTCCAGCGCCATCATCTTCAAGCCTTCGGCCATGTCGGTTTCATAGCGCTTGTCGAGGTACAGCCGGGTCTTGGCGTCGGCCAGCAGCATTTCCACCATGCGCCCGAAGTAGGCATTGACCGAGTAGGACAGGAACGGCAGCGGCTGCGCCGGCGTGCCGGGCAGCACGAAGTTCGGTACGCCGTTCCTGTCACAGCGCGCATACGGGCGTAGCGATTCATGGCCGAGCACGATCATGTCGTAGCGGCCGGCATCCAGCTGCACCGGCTGGCGCGAATGGTGGTAGCACAGCAGCAGGTCGCAGCCGCCGTCGACCATCGTCATCACCGCGTCGTGCACGTTCAGCGCGATCAGGCGCGCATTGATGCGGCCGAAGCCCTTTTCCAGCCCGGTGAACCACTTCGGCATATAGGTCAGCGACAGCGTGTGCGGCACCGCGAAGTCGAGCGTGCTGTGCGAGGTCGGGCGCTTGCCGCGCAGCATCGCGCGGGCGCTGTTGATCTGGCCGAGCATTTCGATCGCCTGTTCGTAGAACACTTCGCCGGCGGCGGTCAACCGGGTCGGATACGAGGTGCGGTCGATCAGGTCGGTGCCGAGCCACGCTTCCAGCGACTGGATGCGGCGCGAGAACGCCGGCTGCGTGATGTGGCGCAGTTCGGCCGAGCGCGAAAAGCTGCGCGTCTCCGCCAGCGAGATGAAGTCTTCCAGCCATTTGGTTTCCATTTGGCTATGGTAGTGGCTTGCGCAGGCAAAGCAAAGCGGTGCCGATCACTGCCGCTTCATCGGTAATGAATGTGGGAGTATATCTGAAATCAGGAACGTTCATGCCCGGTATGGGCGTGTATGTATGGGAGTATATGAGGCCGCACGGCCATCACGCCAGTGCCGCCTCGGCCAGCGCCGGCGACGCCGGTTCGTCCTGCCCGGCCTGCTGGCGCGCCCACATTTGCGCATAGGTGCCGCCGGCGGCCAGCAGCTGCGCATGGCTGCCGCGCTCGACGATGCGGCCGTGTTCCAGCACCAGGATTTGCGCGGCGTCGGCGATGGTCGACAGCCGGTGCGCGATCACCAGCGTGGTGCGCTCGCGCGCGATCTCCTTCAGCTGCGCCTGGATCGCCTGTTCCGACTTGGAATCGAGCGCCGAGGTCGCTTCGTCGAAGACCAGCAGCGCCGGATTCTTCAATAGCGTCCTGGCGATCGCGACGCGCTGCTTTTCGCCGCCGGACAGCTTCAGCCCGCGCTCGCCGACCGTGGTGCGGTAGCCGTCCGGCAGCGACTCGATGAAGTCGTGGATGTAGGCGGCGCGCGCGGCGGCGACGATTTCCTCGTGCGTCGCGCCCGGCTTGCCGTAGGCGATGTTGTATTCGATGCTGTCGTTGAACAGCACCGTGTCCTGCGGCACGATGCCGATCGCCGCGCGCAGCGACGCCTGCGTCACATCGCGCAGATCCTGGCCGGCGATCGTGATGCGGCCGCCGTCGACGTCGTAGAAGCGGAACAACAGGCGTGACAGCGTCGACTTGCCGGAGCCGCTGTGGCCGACCACCGCGGTGGTGGTGCCGGCGGCAATCGTGAAATCGACGTCGAACAGGATCTGGCGCTTCTGTTCGTAACTGAAGTCGACATGCTCGAAGCGCACTTCGGCGCCGCGACCGGAGCCGGAATCCAGCGCCAGCGGTTGCGCGTCTGGCGCGTCGGCGATCTCACGCTCCTGTTCCAGCAGCGAAAACAGCCGTTCCATGTCGGCCAGGCTCTGCTTGATTTCGCGGTAGATGACGCCGAGGAAATTGAGTGGGACGTAGAGCTGGATCATGAAGGCGTTGACCAGCACCAGGTCGCCCAGCGTCATCGTGCCGGCGATCACTCCGGCAGTCGCCCGCCACAGGATCAGCGTGACTGCCACCGCGATGATCGCCGACTGCCCGGTGTTCAACAGCGACAGCGAGGTCTGCGACTTCACCGCCGCCGCCTCGTAGCCGCGCAAGCCTTCGTCGTAGCGGCGCGCCTCGAATTCCTCGTTGCCGAAATACTTGACGGTTTCGTAATTGATCAGCGAATCGACCGCGCGCGTGTTGGCGCTGGAATCGAGGCTGTTCATCGTGCGCCGGAAGTGCGTGCGCCACTCGGTCACCACCACGGTGAAGGTAATGTAGGTGATCAGCGCGCCGGCAGTGATCAGCGAAAACCAGATGTCGTAGTGCAAGGCCAGATAACCGAGCACCAGCGCGATTTCCACCAGCGTCGGCAGGATCGAAAACAGCGTGTACGACACCAGCGAGGATACGCCGCGCGTGCCGCGCTCGATGTCGCGCGACATGCCGCCGGTCTGGCGATTCAGATGGAAGCGCAGCGACAGCGCGTGCAGGTGGCGAAACACCTGCAGCGCGATGGTGCGCACCGCGCGCTGGGTGACGCGCGCGAACACGAATTCGCGCAGCTCGGTAAACAAGGTGGTCGCCAGCCGCAATGCGCCGTACGCGGCCAGCAGGCCAACCGGCAGCACCAGGAGCGCCTGCGGATGGCCGGGGCCGATCGTCATGTGGTCGATCAGGCGCTTCAAGACCAGCGGCACGCCGACGTTGGCCAGCTTGGCGCCGACCAGGAAGGCGAGCGCCAGCAGCACCCGCCATTTCCATGCCCACAGGTAGGGAAACAGGGTTTTCAGCGCCGCCCAGTCGTTGCCCTTGCGGGCAACGGACGGGGCGAGGGGGAGGGAAGACGAAGAACGGTGGCGCATGGAAGTCGGCCGGCGAGCGGGCCAGAATGGTTTATGCTTTCGCGGCAGCACGACTTACGATTGTAGCGATTCACCAAAAAACAAGGCCGCCATGCTCGAACAACCGAATCCCTCCCTGCCGGCCGGCAAGATGCCGCAACTGCGCGTGATGCCGATGCCGGCCGATGCCAACGTCCACGGCGACGTCTTCGGCGGCTGGATCATGGCCCAGGTCGACATCGCCGGCGCGCTCCTCGCAGTGCGGCGCGCCAACGGCCGCGTCGCCACCGTGGCGGTCAATTCCTTCCTCTTCAAGCACCCGGTGTTCGTCGGCGACCTGCTGTCGTTCTATGCCGAGATCGTCAAGGTCGGCACCACTTCGGTCACCGTCAACGTCGAAGTGTTTGCCGAGCGCAACCGGTTGCAGGCGGAAACCGTCAAGGTCACCGAAGCCACGCTGACCTACGTCGCCACCG
>JBATWJ010000237.1:0-2598 GCA_049672545.1 Burkholderiaceae bacterium | reverse complement strand
CGGCCGCGCCGGGCGTTGCCGCCGGCATCGCCGCCGCCTTCTTCGGCTTCTTCAGCTGGCCGCCCTCGACCGTGACGAAGCTCGGGCAAAAGCCGGTCACGCAGGAATAATCCTTGTTGCAGGACGACTGGTTGATCTGGCGCTTGCGGCCGAACTCGGTTTCCAGCGGTTCGACCGACAGGCAGTTCGACTGCACGCTGCAGTCGCCGCAGCCTTCGCACACCGCTTCGTTGATGACGACGCGCTTGGCCGGGTCCGGATACTCGTTCCTTTTCCGGCGCCGCCGCTTTTCCGAGGCGCAGGTCTGGTCGTAGATCATGGCCGACACGCCCTCGACTTCGCGCAGTTCGCGCTGCACCGCGTCCAGCTCGCTGCGGTGGCGCACCGTGACGCCTTCGGCCCAGGCGTAACCGGCCGGGTATTTGTCCGGCTCATCGGTGACGACGATGATCGGACGCACCCCTTCGGCGGCGATCTGGCGCGAGATCATGCCGGGGTCGAGCGGGCCGTCGAACGGCTGGCCGCCGGTCATCGCCACCGCGTCGTTGTACAAAATCTTGTAGGTGATGTTGACCTTGGCCGCGACCGCCGCGCGGATCGCCAGCAGGCCGGAATGGAAATAGGTGCCGTCGCCGAGATTGGCGAACACATGCTTTTCGCTGGTGAACGGCGCCTGCCCGACCCAGGTCACGCCTTCGGCGCCCATGTGGGTGAAGGTCGCGGTTTCGCGGTCCATCCACAGCACCATGTAGTGGCAGCCGATGCCGGCCAGTGCGCGGCTGCCTTGCGGCACCTTGGTGGACGTGTTGTGCGGGCAGCCGGAGCAGAAGTGCGGAATCCGGTCCTGCGTCGGGTCGGGCTTCGCGGCAACCTTCAGGATCGCTTCCTTCGCCTCCAGGTAGGCGATCCGTTCCTGCACCCGCTGCGCCACCGGATGGCCGGCGAAATACTTGCCGATGCGCGCGGCGATCGCACGCGCGATCTGCGCCGGGCTCAGCTCGTAGGTGGCCGGCAGCAGCCAATGGCCATGGCCGGCGCCGTGCGGATTGCTCCATTCGCCGGTGTCGTCGAACTTGCCGACCACGCGCGGCCGCTCGGCATCCTTCAGGTTGTACAACTCTTCCTTCAGTTGGTATTCGAGGATCTGGCGCTTTTCCTCGACCACCAGGATTTCTTCCAGGCCATGCGCGAACTGGTGCACGCCTTCGGCTTCCAGCGGCCAGGTCATGCCGACCTTGTACAGCCGGATGCCGATGTCGCGCGCGATGTCTTCGTCGATGCCCAAATCAGCCAGCGCCTGCCGCGTATCCAGGTACGACTTGCCGGCGGTGATGATGCCGATCTTCGCGCGCGGGCTGTCCCAGACGATGCGGTTCAGGCGGTTGGTGCGTGCATAGGCCAGCGCCGCATACCACTTGTAGTTGTTCATCCGCGCTTCCTGCTCCAGCACGGCATCCGGCCAGCGGATGTTCAGGCCGCCCGGCGGCAGTTCGAAGTCGTCCGGCAGCGCGATCTGCACACGGTCCGGTTCCAGCTCGACCGAGGCGCCGGATTCGACGATGTCGGTCACGCACTTCATCGCCACCCACAGACCGGTGTAGCGCGACAGCGCCCAGCCGTGCAGCCCGTAGTCGAGGTATTCCTGCACGTTGGACGGATACAGCACCGGGATGCCGCAGGCTTTCAGGATGTGTTCGCTCTGATGCGCGGTGGTCGACGACTTGGCCGCATGGTCGTCGCCGGCCAGCACCAGCACGCCACCGTGCTGCGAGGTACCGGCCATGTTGGCGTGCTTGAAGACGTCGCCGCAACGGTCCACGCCCGGCCCCTTGCCGTACCACAAGCCGAACACGCCGTCGTACCTGGCACCGGGGAACAGGTTGACCTGCTGCGTGCCCCACACCGCGGTGGCAGCCAGGTCTTCGTTCATGCCGGGGTGGAACTTGACCTGATGCGCTTCCAGGTATTTCTTTGCCTTGGCTGCGGTCAGGTCGATGCCGCCCAAGGGCGAGCCGCGATAGCCGGTAACGTAACCGGCGGTGTTCAGGCCGGCGGCGGCGTCGCGCTGGCGCTGCAGCATCGGCAGGCGCACGATCGCCTGGGTGCCGGTCATGAAGGCGCGGCCGCGCTCCAGCGTGAATTTGTCGTCGAGGGAAATGCCATCCGCGGCGGTTTCCGGCAATAGCGGAAGGGCGGAAGCCAGGGGTGCGTTCATTGTGTCTCCATGCCAAAAATTGTGTCTTTGGATTGCCTGCGCAGCCGCGATGGTCTGCGTTTTCCTGCGCCGTCGAACGTGTCCGCCTTGTGAGCAGACCGCTCTTGTTCAACGCCGATCACATTAGCATACGCGGCCCGGCCGCTCAATGCGCGCCGCAGCAACAAGACGTCCGGCAATATCTGTAACAGGGGTAACAGCGGGTAAATCCGGTATTGCACGCCGCATGCTTGCAGTCAAATGGGAGCAAGCCAAGTTGGCTGTGCACTTCAAGGAGAATCTGATGCAAACGAAATTCCTGCTGTCCGCCGTTCCCGCCCTTCTGGCCGGCCTGTTTGCCGGCGGCGCCGCACTGGCGCAGAACCCCGCCACCGTGCCGGCAC
>JBATWJ010000236.1:0-1973 GCA_049672545.1 Burkholderiaceae bacterium | reverse complement strand
CTGTTCGGCGGCGCCGCGCCGCGTCAGGCGGTCACGCAATTGCTGGCGCGCGATCCGCGCGGCGAAAGCATCTGACGCCAGAGCCGGCGCTACGGCTTCAGCAGCACCGTCAGCAAAACCGATGCATCGCGGCGCGCCAGCAGTTCATGCGGCTCGCCGCCGCCCAGGTACATCATTTCCCCCGCCTGCAGCACCTTGGTCTGCTGGTGCGCGAAAAGCTCCACCTCGCCTTCCAGGCATTGCAGCGTGATCGCGCCCGGCACGTGGTGATTCAGCAGCTTCTTGCCGGCTGGCAGCACCAGCCGCATCACTTCCAGGTCTTCGGCCTTGAACAGCGCGATCGACGTCGCCTGCGCCAGCCGTGGTCCGAGCGGGCGCACGTCGATGACGTCGCCCGATTCCGCATGCGGTAGAGCCATGGTCGATCTCCTTCGGATGGAAATGCAATGAAAGGCGGATCCGGGCCGCGCGGCCCGCTGTTGCCGATAGCTTAGCGCAAGCGCCGCCGCCGGCTTTGCGCTCGCTCCCGGTGCGCTACCGTAAAAATACTGGGCGGGTTGTCATTCTGAAATCAGCGATTACGATACAAAAGCCCCGGCAACAGGCGTCCGCCAGAGCCGCCGCCCGAGGCATCGCCGCGCCTTCGCGCGCAGTCGACCCACACCTCATCAGGAGACAAAGATGAAACCGATCGTGTCCAATCACGGGCGGCCGCGCGCGGCGTTCGCCGCGGCGGTAGCCGCCGGCCTGCTGTGCGCCAGCCTGACCGCCACTGCCGCCGTACCCCTGCCCGCCTACAACGTCGATGTCGCGCAGACGTCGATTTCCGGCCTGTCGTCCGGTGGCTTCATGGCGGCGCAGCTGCACGTCGCCTATTCCGCGACCTTCAAGGCCGGCGCCGGCATCGTCGCCGGCGGTCCGTTCTATTGCGCCGAAGGCAGTGTCGGCAATGCGACCGGGCGCTGCATGGTCGCGTCCGCCTACTTCAAGCCGCCCACCTCGTCGCTGATCTCGACCACCAACAGCTGGGCCGGGCAGGGCGCGATCGACGCCACCAGCAATCTCGCCGACTCCCGGGTTTACCTGTTTTCCGGTTCGATCGACAGCACCGTCAAGCAGGCGGTGATGGACGAAGCCAACAACTACTACAAGAACTACGTCAACAACGCCAACATCTTCTACAAGAACAATATCGCCGCCGAGCATTCGATGGTGACCGACGACTTCGGCAGCAGTTGCAGCACCAAGGCCAGCCCGTACATCAACAACTGTAATTTCGACCTGGCCGGCGACATCCTGAAATGGATTTATGGCCCGCTGAACCCGCGCAACGACGGCGCCCTGAGCGGCACCTTCGTCGAATTCACCCAGGGTGACTACATCGCCAGCCCGACCACG
Organism: Burkholderiaceae bacterium; assembly: GCA_049672545.1. Taxonomy (GTDB): domain Bacteria; phylum Pseudomonadota; class Gammaproteobacteria; order Burkholderiales; family Burkholderiaceae_D; genus DATJCV01. Next base: position 575 of record JBATWJ010000236.1, on the reverse strand, counting down.
CACGGGATGGCCAATACCGGCTGGCTGTACGTGCCGGCCTCGTGCGCCGGCGGCCAGAGCTGCCGCGTGCACGTGGTGCTGCACGGCTGCCAGCAGGATCCGACCAAAATCCAGGACAAGTACTACAAGAAGACCGGCTACAACCGCTGGGCCGACAGCAACAATCTGATCGTGCTGTACCCGCAGACCGCCGCCAGCAGTTCCGGCAATCCGAACGGCTGCTGGGACTGGTGGGGTTATGACGACGCCAACTACGCCAAGAAGAGCGGGCGCCAGATGGTGGCAATCAAGGGCATGGTCGACCGTCTCGCCAGCGGCACGCCGGCATTGCCGGCGCCGACCGGCCTGACGGTCACCGGCGTCACCGACCATTCGGTGACGCTGTCCTGGAGCGCGGTCGCTGGCGCCGCCGGCTATCACGTCTACCGCGACGGCACGCAGGTCACCAGCACCGCGCTGGCCACCACTAGCCATACCGACGGCGGGCTGGCGGCCGGTACCACCTACGGCTACACGGTCAAGGCGGTCGCCGGCGGTGCCGCCAGCGCCGCCTCCGCGACGGTCAGCGCCACCAC
>JBATWJ010000235.1:0-5781 GCA_049672545.1 Burkholderiaceae bacterium | reverse complement strand
TCGGCGCACCGCGCGCACGAAATCGGCCAGCCGAAGTCGGCCAGCCGCCGGCCCTGCTGGTCCGGATAGCCGGCGCCGGGCGCTTCCTGCGGCACCTGCAGCCGGTCCAGCCGGAACGAGCGGAAGTCGGCGCGCATCTCGCACCAAGCGGCGATCAGCCAAGAGCCGCCGTAGAAGTACAGCGCCAGCGGCCACACGCAGCGCGTCGACGGCCGGCCATCGGCGTCGGCGTAATCGAGCGCCAGCTTGCGGCGACGCCCGATCGCCTGGCGGATCGCTTCCAGCCGCGCCCCGTGCAGCGGATCGATGTGATGGCGCGGCGCGAACAGCGCGCTGGCTTCGACGAAATCGCGCTTGTCGCGCGGCAGCGCCAGCGTCACCTTGACCAGCGCCGCCATCGCCGATGCCGCCAGTTGCGGCCTGCCCCAGGCCTGCACCATGCGCATGCCGATCACCAGCGCGTCGATTTCGTCGGCCGAAAACATCAGCGGCTGCAGGTCGAAGCCGGGCTTGATCCGGTAGCCGACGCCGGCCTCGCCGTCGACCGGCACGCCGGACAGCGACAGGTCGCGGATGTCGCGGTAGATCGTGCGCTCCGACACCGACAGCCAGCCGGCCAGCTGGCGCGCGGTGGTCAGGCGCCGGGCGCGCCGGTGCTGGGCGATCTGGAACAGGCGGTCGGCGCGGCGCATGGGCGTTGCGGCGGACGGTTGGCGACGCCGCTATGGCAGCCTGCGGATCGCCGCGGTGGCGGTCGCCGTGGCGACGAGCGTCCCCTGCTGGTGCAATTCCGCGGCCAGGAAACAGATCGCGCCGCCACGCTTGACCACGCGGCCGGTGCCTTGCAGCTTCCCGGGTTGGGCCGGCGTCAGGAACTGGACGTTCAGGTTCAGCGTCGGCGCGAACTCTCCGGCCGCCAGCTGCGCCGCCAGTGCCGGCCCTATCGCGTCGTCCAGCATCGCGGTCAGGAACCCGCCCTGGATGTTGCCCGCCGGGTTGGTGAAGTCTTCCTTGCCGTCGAATTCGGCTTCCAGCACGCCGGCCTCCGCATCGACGCGCAGTATGCGCATGCCCAGTGTCTGCACCGCCCGGAGCGGCGGCAGCAGCCCTTCCCGGATTTGCCAGAAGAATGCGTTTGGATCCATCGATGCTCCCTGGTTTCGGACAGGTGCCGCAGTGGCAGATACGGACCGTGCCGGCTCAGAAGCTCTTGCCGTCGACCGGCACGATCTTCAGGGCGGCGCGGTCGACGCCTTCCAGGCAGCGCACGTTGATCGCGGCGGTGGCGCTGCCGTCCGGCGCGGTGCCGAAGGCGAACGGCGCGCAGCCGCAGTTCGGGCAGAACTGGTGCCGGATCACGTGCTTGTTGAAGGTGTAGGAGGCCAGTTCCGCCTGCGGCGTCTTCAGCCGCAATTGCGCGCGCGGCAGGAACCACAGCAGGTAGCCCTTCCTGCTGCAATGCGAGCAATTGCATTCGATCGCCTGCGTCAGCTCGCCTTCCGCTTCGAAGGCGATGCGGCCGCAATGGCATCCGCCGTGATGGATCATGGGTACTCCCGTCGCGTGGTTGAAATGCGGACCATTTTGGCAAATGCGCCGGGCACCGTCCAGCGCATCGGCGACCGCGGCTAGCGTTGCGCGTGCAGCGCCACGCGGTTGCCTTCGCTGTCGAAAAAATGCGCGACGTAGCCGGGATTGCGCGGCAGTGCCGTCTTGTCCAGCAGGATGCGGCCGCCGGCCTGCGGCACGCGCGCCAGCACGGCGTCGAACGACGGCGTCGCGTCTCGGTACAGCACCGGGCCGTTGGCGCCCGGCACGAAACCGTCGCCATGCAGCACGCAGCCGACGCCGTCGCCGTCGGCATCGGTGAAGATGGCCATCGGCAGGCGGCAGGCGGCAGGCGGCAGGCGCTGTCGTTTTTCAGCGTGGTGTCGAACACCGTTTCGTAAAAGCGCACCGCGCGGACGAAGTCGGCGGACGGGATTTCGAACCAGTTGAGTTTCGTTTGCATGCTGCGCTCCTTGTCGCCGGTTGTCTGCCGGACGGCAGGGCGCGCATGATGCGGGGGCGCTGCTGACAGCGTCGTGTCAGCAGCGTTTGTCAGCAGGCGCTGTCAGGAAGGGTTGTCCGGTGCCGGCGCCTTGGCCGGGCGGCGGTTGAAGCCGGCCACCATGTCGAAGCGGAACAGCCGGCATTCCAGCGCGCCGTTGAAGAACGGCGTCTTGCGCGACTCCTTCAGCCGCAGCAGCTTCGGCAGCCCGAGGTCGGCCGAGAACAAGAACACTTGCCAGCCGGCGAAGCGCTGCTTCAGCGTGGTACCGAAAGCGCTGAAGAAAGCGGCGAACAATTCCTCGGTCGGCAGCGCGGCGTCGCCACGCACGCCGATGCGCTCGCCGTACGGCGGATTGGTGACGATCATTGCCGGCGTTTCCGGCGGCAGTTCGGGCGGCCTGATTTCCTGCGCCTCGATCTGCTTTAACGGCACTTCGAACGGGATGCCGGCCAGATTCAGGTTCTTGCGCGCGATCGCCACCATGTCGCCGGAAATGTCGCTGCCGAAGATCATTGGCGTCGCCGGCGGCGGACTCGGTCGGATGTCGTCCTTGATCGCCTGCCACTGGCGAGCGTCGAAACCCTTGAATTTTTCGAACGCGAACGCGCGCTTCGCGCCCGGCGGAATGCCGGCCACCATCTGCGCCGCCTCGATCAGGATGGTACCGGAGCCGCACATCGGGTCCAGCAGCGCCATGCCCGGCTTCCAGCCGGCCACGCGCAGCAGCCCGGCCGCCAGGTTCTCCCGCAGCGGCGCGTCGCCGGTTTCCAGCCGCCAGCCGCGCTTGAACAGCGCTTCGCCGGACGTGTCCAGATAGAGCGTGAAGTTGTGGGCATCGAGGAAGCCGACGATGCGCATGTCCGGGGTCTTGGTATCGACCGACGGCCGCCTGTTGCACAGGTCGCGGAAGCGGTCGCAGACCGCGTCCTTGATCTTCAGCGTCGTGAATTCCAGGCTTTTCAGCGGCGACTTGATCGCGGTGACGTCGATGCGGATCGTATGGTGCACGTCGAACCAGTCTTCCCAGCGCGCCGCCAGCGCCAGGTCGTAGACGTCGTTTTCATTGCGGTAGCCGGCCTGGGCGATGCGCAGCAGCACGCGCGAGGCGATGCGCGAATGCAGGTTGACGCGCATCGCGTCCGCCAGCGAGCCGGAACAGTGGACGCCCCCCGGCACCTGGTTGTGGACCTTCAGCGTGGCGCCGCCAGCGGCGGCGATTTCGCCGAGCTCTTCGGCCAGCGCCGCCTCCAGGCCGCGCGGGCAGGGGCAGAAATAGGACAGCGAAGGAGAAGTGTGCGGCATGGAGAACCCTTTATCCGTGGGCTGGCGCGTCGGCGGCGCCAGCATTTGTCAAAAATCCTGCACGGCATTGAACGCCGTTCCAAGTTGTCATCCCGGCGCAAACCGGGAGCCAATGGCTGTACCGCAGAAACCACGCCGCTGGATCCCGACTTTCGTCGGGATGACGGCCAATCAAGCATCTCGACTGAATCGTGCGATTACGTATCCTGCCTTGCCAGCGCGCGCTCGACGAAATCGAGCCGGTCCTGGCCCCAGTAGCCATCGCCGTCGACCACGTACCACGGCGAGCCGAACACGCCGGCGGCGATTGCTTCGTCGGTATTGCGCTGGTACTCGGCCTCGGTGCTGGTGCCGGCCGCCGCCTGCAGCAGCGCGCGGCCGTCGTGCCCGTGGGCGCCGGCGATGGCTTCCAGCGTGGCGGCATCGCCGATGTTTTTGTCTTCGACCCAGAGCGCGCGCATGATCGCGCCGGCCAGTTCCAGCGCGGCGGCGCTGCCGTGCGCCAGCTGGGCGGCGATCAGGGTCTTGGCCGCCAGGTCCGGCTGTGGCGGGAAGTAGGTCGGCTGCAGCTTGATCGGCAACTGCAGGAATTCCGCCCAGCGCCGCATTTCCGCCAGCCGGTAGGCCTGCCGCTGCGGTGCACGCTTGGCCAGCGGCAGACCGCCGGACACGCTCATGATCTTGCCGAGGTTGCACGGCTTGACCTCGACCCGGACGCGGTATTTCTCGACCAGCGCGGCGAAGCGCTGGTGGCCGATGTAGGCCCAGGTCGAATGCGGTGCGAAATAGTAGCTGCAGGTCTTGCCCATTGCCGCCTCCGTCAGAAAGGTTTGACCACCACCAGGATCACGATCGCCAGCAGCAGCAGCACCGGCACTTCGTTGAACCAGCGCAGCCATTTGGCGCTGCGGACGTTGCGTCCGTGCTCGAACTTCTTCAGCAGCGAGCCGCAGGCGTGGTGGTAGCCGATCACCAGCAGCACCAGCAGCAGCTTGGCGTGCAGCCAGCCGTTGCCCGGACCCTTGCCGATGCCGTAACCGAGCCACAGCCACAGTCCGAAGGCGACCGCCGGTATCGCCAAGAGCGACATGAAGCGGTACAGCCGGCGCGCCATCAGGATCAGCCGCTCGGTGGCGGCGGCGTCGCTTTCCTCGGCCAGGTTGACCAGGATGCGCGGCAGGTAGAACAGTCCGGAGAACCAGGAGACGATGAACAGCAGGTGCAGCGATTTGACCCAGAGCATGCGTATTTTCCTTGTGATGAATCGCGAGTTGGATTTACTGCCGTGCCTGGCCGTTGCCGAACACCACGTACTTCAGCGAGGTCAGCCCTTCCAGCCCGACCGGGCCGCGCGCATGCAGCTTGTCGTTGGAAATCCCGATCTCGGCGCCGAGGCCGTATTCGAAGCCGTCGGCGAAGCGGGTCGACGCATTGATCATCACCGATGCCGAATCGACCTCGCGCAGGAAACGCATCGCGCGCGTATGGTTTTCGGTGACGATGGCGTCGGTATGTTGCGACGAATAGGTGTTGATATGCGTGATCGCTTCGTCGATGTCGGCAACGATCTTCACCGCCAGCACCGGCGCCAGGTACTCGGTGCGCCAGTCTTCTTCGGTGGCCGGCGTCAGCCGCGCATAGCCGGCCAGCAGCGCGCGCGCCTCGTCGTCGGCGCGCAGCTCGACCTCCTGCTGTGCGTACTGCTTTGCCAACCGCGGCAGCACGGCCGGTGCGATCGCCCGCGCCACCAGCAGCGTTTCCATCGTGTTGCAGGTGCCGTAGCGGTGGCACTTGGCGTTGAAGGCGACCGTCTGCGCCTTGTCGAGGTCGGCGGCGTCGTCGATGTAGACGTGGCAGATGCCGTCCAGGTGCTTGATCATCGGCACCTTCGATTCGCGCATCAGGCGCTCGATCAGGCCCTTGCCACCGCGCGGCACGATGACGTCGACGTACTGCGGCATCGAAATCAGCGCACCGACCGCGGCGCGGTCGGTGGTGTCGACGATCTGCACCGCATCGGCCGGCAGGCCGGCGCCGGCCAGGCCTTCCTGCACCAGCTTGGCCAGCGCCTGGTTGCAATGGATCGCTTCCGAACCGCCGCGCAGGATCGTCGCATTGCCGCTCTTGATGCACAGACCGGCGGCGTCCACCGTCACGTTCGGCCGCGCTTCGTAGATGATGCCGATCACGCCCAGCGGCACGCGCATCTGGCCGACCTGGATGCCGCTCGGGCGGTATTTCATGTTCGAGATTTCGCCGATCGGGTCCGGCAGCGCGGCGATCTGTTCCAATCCTTCGGCCATGGTGGCGATCGCCTGGTCCGACAGCGCCAAGCGGTCCAGCATGGCCGGCGCCAGGCCGTTGGCGCGGGCCGCTTCCATGTCCTGGCGGTTGGCTTCGCGCAGCGCGCCGGCGTCGCGCCGGAT
>JBATWJ010000234.1:0-5160 GCA_049672545.1 Burkholderiaceae bacterium | reverse complement strand
CTGCCGAGCCGGCCGTCGACGTTCTGTGCGCCGTAGCTGCCGACGTCGGCGCTGGCGGCGGCCGAGACGCCGGACCGGATGCGCCGCGTGATCACGTTGACCACGCCGCCCATCGCCGAACTGCCGTACTGCGCGGAACTGGCGCCCTTCACCACCTCGACGTGATCCACCTCGGTCAACAAGTATTGCGAGACGTCAACCGAGGAGCCGGTGCTGGCGGTAATCGGCAGGCCGTCGATCAGCACCAGCACCTGGTCGCTGCTCATCCCCTGCATCGTGATCTCGTAGCCGGACTTGCCATGGATTTCCGTCAGCTGCAGGCCCGGGACGTTTTCCAGCGCGTCCTTCAGCGTGCGCGCGTGCGTGCGCGCGATTTCCTTGCTATCCACGACTTCGGTCGGCACCGGCGTTTCGTCGAGGGTCTTCTCGGAACGCGTGCCGGTGACCACCACCGGCGCAAGGGTATCGACCGTCTCGGCGGCCTGCACTGGCGAAGCGGCCAGCCAGGGAAGAAGCAAGGAGCCAAGCAGTAGCGAAGAGACGCCTCGATGAGGCTGCGGAAAATAAGAGTGCACGGGTATTCTTATAAATACAAACGAAGATGCGAATGATAATGGTTCGCATTTACAATTACAATCCCTTTCCTGTAAAAATGCGCATCGAGACTGGCAGAAGGTTTCGCTGCAATGCCGGAATATCGGCGGCCCGATTGCCGGGGGCCATGGAACGGTCCGGCTGCGGCAGCGCGGAAACAGGCCATTTCCGTCCTGCCCGCCAGGCAACGTTGCGGCAGCCTGTACCGATACGGCTGGCGGTGCATAACGTCAGCGATTTGCCGACGTTCCGATCCAGGTCACCATGGGGCCGAGCCGGAGTTTGTGTTTATCTGGATGGGAACGACTTCAGCTTTACGCCGTGGGTCTTTGCGGAATGCAGCACACGGCGTATCGAACTCGAGCGCCGTCGCTGCCGTCGATGGCTATGCAAGGAGGGATTGCCTGAAGATGCGAGTCGCCTGCGTGGCGACGTCTGCCTTGACGTTGATTGGGCGCCAAACTGAACGAGCCCATCGTCATTCCGGCGCAAGCCGGAATCTAGTGGCTTTGTTGAGCGGCATACGGTGCTGAATTCCGGCTTGCGCCGAAATGGCGAACCGGATCAGCGCAGCCCTGCCCTCACGCCGCGATGCCGACCGCCTGATCGACCGGCACCGGCCCGAGGATGCGCAGCGAATAGTCGGTGGCGCGGACGTCCTTGGTCAGGCTGCCGATCGAGATGCGGTCGACGCCGGTTTCGGCGATCGCGCGCACCGTATCCAGGTTGATGCCGCCGGACGCTTCCAGCAGCGCGCGGCCGCGGTTGGCCGCCACCGCGGCGCGCATCGCATCGAGCGTGAAGTTGTCGAGCAGGACCGATTGCGCGCCGGCCGCCAGCGCCTCGTCGAACTGGAACAGGGTTTCGACCTCGACCTGGATCGATACGCCGGCGTTCAGCGCCTGCGCGGCGCGCACCGCGGCACCGACGCCGCCGGCCGCGGCGATGTGGTTTTCCTTGATCAGAATGCCGTCGTACAGCGCCAGCCGCTGGTTGTCACCGCCGCCGACACGCACCGCGTACTTCTGCGCCAGCCGCAATCCTGGCAAGGTCTTGCGGGTATCGAGGATCTTCGCGCGGGTGCCGGCGGTTGTCTGCACGTAGCGGCGGGTGGCGGTCGCCACGCCGGACAGCAGTTGCAGGAAGTTCAGCGCGCTGCGCTCGGCGGTCAACAGCGTGCGCGCCGGCGCGTCGATCACGCAGACTTCGCTGTCAGCCGTCATCAGGTCGCCTTCGGCGTAGCGCCAGCCGATATGGATGGCGGCGTCGATCTGCTGCATCACGCCGGCGAACCATGGTGCGCCGCACAGCACCGCTTCCTCACGCACGATCACGCGTGCGCGCACCCGTTCGTCGGCCGGCACCAGGAGGCCGGTCAGGTCGCCGCTGCCGACGTCTTCGGCGATGGCGTCGGCGATGTTGCGGCGAAAGGCGGCGGCCAGCGCCGGATCGAAAGGAGCGAAGGGATTGTGCAGGGGATTCACGGACACGCTCAAGCCGGACCGACGCCGGCAAACAGTTGTTGTTCCTGGGCCAGGTCGGACGACGGCCGCACCTTGGCATTCTGCGCGGCGGCGAAGGCCAGCATGCGGTCGATGCAGACGTAGGCCTTGCGGCCGACCTCCGGATCGACGTGGATTTCGTTCCTGCCCGACTCCAGCACGTCGGCCAGGTTCTGCAGGCCGTTCATCGCCATCCACGGGCAGTGCGCGCAACTCTTGCAGGTGGCGCTGTTGCCAGCGGTCGGCGCTTCGATGAAGTGCTTGCCGGGCGCCGCCATCCGCATCTTGTGCAGGATGCCGCGATCGGTGGCGACGATGAACTCGGTGGCGTCCATGTCGCGCGCGGCGGCGATCATCTGCGAGGTGGAGCCGACCACGTCGGCCAGCGCCACCACCGCCGCCGGCGATTCCGGGTGCACCAGGATCTTGGCGCCCGGATGCTCCTGCTTCAGCAGTTCCAGCTCGATGCCCTTGAATTCGTCGTGCACCAGGCACGAGCCCTGCCACAGCAGCATGTCGGCGCCGGTCTGCTGCTGGATGTAGGCGCCCAGGTGCTTGTCCGGCGCCCACAGGATCTTCTTGCCCTGCGCGTGCAGATGGGCGACGATCTTCAGGCCGATCGACGACGTCACCATCCAGTCGGCGCGCGCCTTCACCGCCGCGCTGGTGTTGGCGTACACCACCACCGTGCGATCCGGGTGGGCGTCGCAGAAGGCGGCGAACTGCTCCGGCGGGCAGCCGAGATCGAGCGAACAGGTGGCGTCCAGGTCCGGCATCAGCACGGTCTTTTCCGGGCTCAGGATCTTCGCGGTTTCGCCCATGAAGCGCACGCCGGCGACCACCAGCGTCTTGGCCGGATGGTCGCGGCCGAAGCGGGCCATTTCCAGGGAATCGGAGACGCAGCCGCCGGTTTCCTCGGCCAGATCCTGCAGGTCGGCATCGACATAGTAGTGCGCGACCAGCACCGCCTGCCTTTCCTTCAGCAGGCGACGGATGCGTTCCTTCAGGGCGATTTTTTCCGCAGGCGACGGCACCGCCGGCACGCGCGCCCAGGCCTGGGCGGTGCAACTGGTGCCGCTGTCCATTTGCGGACGTTCGAATTCGACGATCTTGACGGGCTGGGACGACATGGCTATAGCACTCACTCAATCAAACAGGCGGGCGGCCGCACCACTGCGCGGCCATCCCTCATATCAGGCCGACGCCTTCAACTGCAAGGATTTGTACTGCAGGTATTCCTCCAGTCCGTAGACGCCGTTTTCGCGCCCGGTGCCGGATTGCTTGTAGCCGCCGAACGGCGCCTGCGGGTTGAACGGGCCGCCGTTGATGTCGACCTGTCCGGTGCGGATCCGGCGCGCTACCCGCAGCGCATCATCGTCGCTGCCGGCCCAGACCGCGCCGCCCAGGCCGTAGATGCTGTCGTTGGCGATGCGCACCGCGTCTTCCTCGTCCTGGTAGGAAATGATGGTCAGTACCGGGCCGAACACTTCTTCCTGCGCCAGGATCGCCTTCGAATCGGTGGTCGCGAACACCGTCGGCTGCACATAGAAGCCGGTCGGATGCGGTGCGTCGGCGCCGCCGCAGACCAGTTCCATGCCCTGCTCGACGCCCTTCTTGATATAGGACACCACGCGGTCGCGCTGCACCGCCGACACCAGCGGGCCCAGGCGCGAGCCGTCGGCCAGCGGATCGCCGACGGTGTAACTCTGCGCCGCCGCCTTCGCCAGTTCCTTGGCTTCGGCGAAGCGGCTGTGCGGCACCAGCATGCGGGTATGGGCGGAGCAGGTCTGGCCGGAATTCAGGAAGCAGGCCGACACCGTGCCCTTGACCGCCTTGTCGAAATCGGCATCCGGCAGCAGCACCGAGGCCGACTTGCCGCCCAGCTCCAGCGTCACGCGCTTGACGCTGGCGGCAGCCAGTTCGGCCACACGCTTGCCGGCACGGGTCGAGCCGGTGAAGCTGACCATGTCGACGTCCGGATGCGCGGCCAGCGCTTCGCCAACCACCGGCCCGTAGCCGGTCACCAGGTTGAACACGCCCGGCGGCAGGCCGGCGGCGTCGATCACCTCGGCCAGGATGAAGGCGTTCAGCGGCGCCACTTCGGACGGCTTCAGCACCACCGTGCAGCCCGCCGCCAGCGCCGCCGCCACCTTCAGCGTGATCTGCGACAGCGGGAAGTTCCACGGCGTGATGCAGGCCACCACGCCGACCGGCTCGCGCAGCACCAGCGAGTTGCCGACTTTTTCCTCGTAGGCAAACGCGGTCGCCAGCTTGGCGTAATTGCCCCAGTGCCAGATCGGCAGGCCGACCTGCACTTTCGCGCCCAGCTTGGCCGGCATGCCGACTTCGGCGGCGATGGTCTGCGTCAGTTCGTCGCTGCGCGCTTTCAGGCCGTCGGCGATCTTTTGCAGGTATTCGGCGCGCGCCTGCGGCGGGGTCCGCGACCAGCCGTCGAAGGCGGCGCGGGCGGCGGCCACCGCCCGTTCGGCATCCTGCGCCGTGCCTTCCGGAATGGTGGCGATCACCTGTTCGGTGTGCGAATGGACGACCTCGATCGTGCCGGACTGGGCCGGCGCCACCCAGGCGCCGTTGATATACAGAGTCGAATGCGTTTTCATCTCGGACTTTCGCTGCGGGAATGTCAGGGCCGGATCTACGGACGGGAGCGGTGCGGAAGGAGCGGCTTCATGCTGCAACCGCACAGATTCTAACCCCGTTTTGACAAGCCGGCAGCGCCGCGCCGCAAGTTGCGGTAGCCGGTGATCTGACGTAGTATTTCCTGACAACATCAAGGCGGGCCGCCCCATGAGCACAGCCGTATTCGACAAGACCGACAAGGGACGCGAGGAGATTGCCACGCGCAGCCACCACTTGGCGCCGCGCCTGCGCACCCTGCTGGTGCTGATTGACGGCAAGCACAGCGTCGACGACCTGTTGGCAAAGGTGGCCGGCATCGGTTTGAACGAACAAAGCGTGGCCGAATTGCTGGAAGGCGGCTTCATCCGCGAGGCCGGAACGGCGGCCTCCACGGCCTCTGCTGCGCACCCATCGCCCGCCCCCGCGG
>JBATWJ010000233.1:0-2778 GCA_049672545.1 Burkholderiaceae bacterium | reverse complement strand
GAAGAAGACATCTGGCCGGAAGCGTCGGTGGCGCCGGCCGCCGCGCAAAAAAAAACTGAAGCGCCCGCCGTTGCCGTGACGGCGCCGGAGCCGTCCGCACCCGTGCCGGACTCTGCGCCTGAACCGGCGTCCGCCATCGCCGCCGACATGGTGGCTGGGCTCGACTGGGACGGCGACTGGCCGACTCTGGCCGCCGCCTTGCCGGTGCGCGGCGTGGTGCAGCAACTGGCGCAGCAAAGCGAATTGCTCGCGTTCCGCCAGGAACACGGCAACGCCCATTGCCATCTGCGCATTCCGCTCGACACGCTGCTGTCCGGCGGCAGCGCCGAGCGGCTGGCGGCGGCATTGACGGAGCGCTTCGGCCTGCCGGTGCGGGTCACCACCGAAACCGGCGCGGTCCGCCACACCGCCAGCGCGCAGGCGATGGCCGAGCGCGCGGCGCGCCAGAACGAAGCGGAACAGGCGATCCGCAACGACCCCTTCGTGCAGACCATGATGCGTGAATTCGGTGCCACCATCGTGCCGGGGTCGATCAAGCCAATCTAACGTATTGCGGGACAGAGTTGAGCGCAGCGGTACTCTGTCCTCAACAAGTTTTAGGATTTGCGGGACAGAGTTTGTGAGGCGCGTAGGCGCCGAGCTACTCTGTCCCCAACAAATCAGACAGGAAGGTCGCGCAAGGTCGGCTTTCGCAGAAGGATGAATCGAGCCGCCACAAAACGGCACCAGATTCCCGCTTTCGCCGGAACCACATGCAAAATCTCGGATGAAATTCGCAGGAAGCACTTCATCCCACCCATTTCACACATCGAAGGAGAAACCATCATGATGAAGAACCAACTCGCCGGATTGATGAAGCAGGCCCAGGCAATGCAGGACAACATGAAGAAAATGCAGGAGCAGCTGGCGACCATCGAAGTCGAAGGCCAGTCCGGCGCCGGCCTGGTGAAGGTGGTGATGACCTGCAAGAACGACGTCAAGCGCGTCGCGATCGACCCGTCGCTGCTGGCCGACGACAGGGACATGCTGGAAGACCTGGTCGCCGCCGCCTTCAACGACGCGGTGCGCAAGGCGGAAGCCACCACGCAGGAAAAGATGGCCGGCATGACCGCCGGCCTGCCGTTGCCGCCGGGGTTCAAGATGCCTTTCTGACCGCTTGTGGGACAGAGTTTATGAGCCGCCGCAGCGCGGCAAGTTACTCTGTCCCCAACTGATCAGGAAAAACGGTGGAGCAAGGTTAGCTCCCGCAGAACGATTGGTTGCGCATCCACCAAACGCCACTGGGTTCCGGACTTCGCCGGAACGACAAACAATCCGCTTAGCCCGTTGAACGACACCCCGTGAAATCCCCCTCCAGCCTCGAATTCCTGTCCGAAACCCTGCGCCGCTTGCCCGGCATCGGGCCGAAATCGGCGCAGCGCCTGGCCTATCACCTGATGCAGCACGACCGCCAGGGCGCCGAGATGCTGTCGCGGGCGCTGGCGCAGGCGGTGGAAAAAATCCATCACTGCGCGCTGTGCAACACCTTCACCGAGCAGGACGTGTGCGAAGTCTGCAGCGACCCGGAACGCGACGCGGCGCTGCTGTGCGTAGTGGAAACGCCAGCCGACCAGATGATGATCGAGCAGACGCTGACCTACAAGGGCCTGTACTTCGTGCTGATGGGGCGGCTGTCGCCGCTGGACGGCATCGGACCGAAGGACATCCACCTGGAAAAGCTGATCGCGCGCGCCACCGACGGCGTGGTGGCGGAAGTGGTGCTGGCCACCAACTTCACCAGCGAAGGCGAAGCGACCGCGCACTACATCAGCGAGACCTTGAAGGCGCGCGGCCTTGCGGTCAGCCGGCTGGCGCGCGGCGTGCCGGTCGGCGGCGAACTGGAATACGTCGATGCCGGCACCATCGCGCGCGCGATGCTGGACCGGCGCAATACCTGAAGGGACGGCGATGGCGCGACACGAACAACAGGGGCAGGGGCCGCTGGCCGGCATCAAGGTGCTGGAACTCGGCACGCTGATCGCCGGGCCGTTCTGCTCGCGCCTGCTGGCCGAATTCGGCGCAGAGGTGATCAAGATCGAGGCGCCCGGCAGCGGCGATCCGATCCGCCAGTGGCGCGTGCTGAAGGACGGCACCTCGTTGTGGTGGTCGGTGCAGGCGCGCAACAAGAAGAGCGTGACGCTGAACCTGAAGGATGCGCGCGCGCAGGAGATCGCACGGCGGCTGGCGCTGGATGCCGACATCGTGATCGAGAACTACCGCCCCAGCGTGCTGGAAAAATGGGGCCTCGGCTACGACGATCTGCAGGAAATCAATCCGGCCACCATCATGGTGCGCTTGTCCGGCTACGGCCAGAGCGGGCCGATGAAGGATTTGCCGGGTTTCGGCGCGATCGGCGAATCGATGGGGGGTTTGCGCTACGTGTCCGGCCACCCGGACCGGCCGCCGGTGCGGATCGGTATCTCGATCGGCGATTCGGTGGCGGCGCTGCACGGCGCGCTCGGCGCGATGATGGCGCTGCGCCATCGCGACGCCACCGGCGGCCGCTGGAACGGCAAGAGCGGCGCTGACTGCGTTGCCGGGCAGGGGCAGATGGTCGACGTCGCGCTGTACGAGGCGGTGTTCAACCTGATGGAATCGCTGGTGCCGGAATACGACCATGCCGGCGTGGTGCGCGAACGCACCGGCGGCGCCTTGCCCGGCATCGTGCCGTCGAATACCTACACCACCGGCGACGGCGAAAACATCGTCGTCGCCGGCAATGGCGATGCGATCTTCAAG
>JBATWJ010000232.1:0-4544 GCA_049672545.1 Burkholderiaceae bacterium | reverse complement strand
GGCCGGCCGCCGCCATGATAGTCAGCGCGCGCAGCGGCCGCGCCAGCAGGAAGCGCGACAACACGATCACCAGCAACGCTGGAGCGCGCCCAGCGTGGTGGCGACGCCGCCCGGCAGCCGATAGGCGCTGATGAACAGCAGGGTCGGAAACAGCGAGATATTCAGTGCGCCCGGCAGCAGGGCGCGGCCCCACCAGACCCCGTGCGGCAGTCGGCGCACGAACGCCAGCAGCAACAGGCGGGCCGGCAGTGCGCGCCACATCGCCACCGTCAGCGGCACCCGGGAGGCAGCAGTTCCGCCGTCACCAGATAGGTACTGCCCCAGATCGCCGCCAAGACGCGCGCGTTCATCGATTTCCTGGCCGGGCAGCTGCGGCCCGGGACGGGGCCGGCTGCCGCCGGCGCCATCCCGCGGTGCCGGTGTTACGGCCGGCAGAGGCAAAAAAAAACGCGGCCGCGGCCGCGCTGAAGACCACAACGAGAGACAACTCTTACTTGACCCGGCCTTCCTTCCACGCCTGCAGCAGCTTGTCGTAGGCGATGGTTTCCCCCTTCGGCTTTTCGTCGGCCAGCTTCTTCCACGGCGCGCCCTGGTCCGACAGCCACTTGGCCGGATCGCTCTTCGGATTCAGCTTCGGCGCGCAATGTTTCATGCCGGCGCGCTGCAGACGGCTCATCACCGAATCCATTTCGTCGGCCAGGTTGTCCATCGCCTGCTGCGGCGTCTTTTCGCCGGTGACGGCGACCGCGACGTTCTTCCACCACAGCTGCGCCAGCTTCGGATAGTCCGGCACGTTGGTGCCGGTCGGCGTCCACGCCACCCGCGCCGGGCTGCGGTAGAACTCGATCAGGCCGCCGTACTTGTCGGCGTTCTTGGTGAAGTATTCGTGGCGGATGTCGGAATCGCGCACGAAGGTGAGGCCGACGATCGACTTCTTCAGCGACACCGTCTTGGCGTTGACGAACTGCGCGTACAGCCAGGCAGCGGCCTTGCGGTCCGGCGGCGTCGACTTGAAGAAGGTCCAGGAGCCGACGTCCTGGTAGCCGTTCTGCATGCCGTCCTTCCAGTACGGGCCGTGCGGTCCCGGCGCCATGCGCCACTTCGGCGTGCCGTCGCTGTTGACCACCGGGCCGGCCTTGGTCAGCGGCGCGGTGAACGCGGTGTACCAGAAGATCTGCTGCGCGATTTCGCCCTGGCCCGGCACCGGACCGGCTTCCGAGAAGGTCATGCCCATCGCCTGCGGCGGCGCGTACTTCTTCATCCAGTCGATGTACTTGGTCAGCGCGTAGACCGCCGCCGGCGAGTTGGTGGCGCCGCCGCGCGCGACCGAGGCGCCGACCGGCGTGCACTTGTCGTCGGCGACGCGGATGCCCCATTCGTCGACCGGCAGGCCGTTCGGGATGCCCTTGTCGGCCGAGCCGGCCATCGACAGCCAGGCATCGGTGAAGCGCCAGCCGAGCGACGGGTCCTTCTTGCCGTAGTCCATGTGACCGTAGATCTTCTTGCCGTCGATTTCCTTGACGTCGTTGGTGAAGAAGGCGGCGATGTCTTCATAGGCCGACCAGTTCTGCGGCACACCCAGCTCGTAGCCGTACTTGGCCTTGAACTTGTCCTGTAAATCCTTGCGCGCGAACAGGTCGGCGCGGAACCAGTACAGGTTGGCGAACTGCTGGTCGGGCAGCTGGTACAGCTTGCCGTCCGGCGCGGTGGTGAAGCTGGTGCCGATGAAATCCTTCAGGTCGAGGCCGGGGTTGGTGAAGTCCTTGCCGGCGCCGGCCATGTAGTCCGACAGCGGTTCGATCGCGCCGTAGCGGTAGTGGGTGCCGATCAGGTCGGAATCGGAAATCCAGCCGTCGTAGATGCTCTTGCCGGACTGCATCGAGGTTTGCAGCTTCTCGACCACGTCGCCTTCCTGGATGATGCTGTGGTTGACCTTGATGCCGGTGATTTCCTCGAACGCCTTGGCCAGCGTCTTCGACTCGTAGACGTGGGTGTCGATGGTTTCCGATACCACGTTGATTTCATTGATGCCCTTTTTTTTCAGCTTCGCGGCGGTATCGATGAACCATTTCATTTCTTCCTGCTGCTGTGCCTTTGACAGCGTCGACGGCTGGAATTCCTCGGCGATCCACTTGTCGGCCGCCTTCATGTCGGCCCACGTGGAACCCGATGCCAGCAGCATGGATGCCGCCGCGATGGCGGTGAGTCGTAGTCTCATTGTTGTCTCCTAGAAAACCCTTCCTAAAGACTGAGCATGAGGCGGAGGAAAGGGATCCGTCCCATGTACAACGCTGTCGATCCGTACTTCGATTGCGCCGTCAACCCCAGCGCATTACCGCCAACACCAACAAAAAACTGAGCGCGGCGCCGATGCCCTGGTGCAGGTCGGTCAGCCCGGCCCAGATCAGGTTCAGGTAGGCCGCCGCCAAGAGGCCGATGAACAGGCGATCGCCGCGCGTGGTCGGCAGCGGCAGCCAGCCGCGCCGCTCGACCGTCGGCGAGCGGATCTGCCAGACGGTCATGCCGACCAGCATCAGGGCGACCGCGATGAAGAAGATCGCCACCGGCGGCGTCCAGGCCATCCATGCGAATGCGTCCTGCATCACACCCTCCCCATCGCGAAGCCCTTGGCGATGTAGTGCCGCACGAACCAGATCACCAAAGCGCCCGGCACGATGGTCAGGATGCCCGCCGCCGCCAGCACGCCCCAATCCATGCCGGCGGCCGACACCGTGCGCGTCATCACCGCCGCGATCGGCTTGGCGTCGACCGAGGTCAGCGTGCGCGCCAGCAGCAGTTCGACCCAGCTGAACATGAAGCAGAAGAACGCGGTGACACCGACGCCGGACTTGATCAGCGGCAGAAAGATCTTGATGAAAAATTTCGGGAAGCTGTAGCCGTCGATGTAGGCGGTCTCGTCGATCTCCTTCGGCACGCCGGACATGAAGCCTTCCAGGATCCAGACCGCCAGCGGCACGTTGAACACCATGTGCGCCAGCGCCACCGCCAGGTGCGTATCCATCAGCCCGACCGTCGAATACAGCTGGAAGAACGGCAGCAAAAACACCGCCGGCGGCGTCATGCGGTTGGTCAGCAGCCAGAAGAACAGGTGCTTGTCGCCTAAAAACGCGTAGCGCGAAAACGCATAGGCCGCCGGCAGCGCGACGCCGACCGACAGCACCGTGTTGATGGCGACGTAGATCATCGAATTGATGTAGCCGCTGTACCAGGACGGGTCGGTGAAGATGGTGCGGAAGTTGTCCAGGGTCAGCGCCTGCGGCCACATGGTCATGACGCCGACGATTTCCTCGTTGGTCTTCAGCGACATGTTCAGCATCCAGTAGATCGGCAGCAGCGAGGCCAGCAGGTACAGCAGCAGGATCGGCGTCGACAGGCGTTTGCTCATCATGATTTGTCCCCGGTGCCGAGCCGCTGCATCCAGTTATAGAGGATGAAGCAGAACAGCAGGATGATGAAGAAGTAGATCAGCGAGAAGGCCGCCGCCGGTCCGAGGTCGAACTGGCCGACCGCCTTTTGCGTCAGGTATTGCGACAGGAAGGTGGTGGCGTTGCCGGGGCCGCCGCCGGTCAGCACGAACGGCTCGGTGTAGATCATGAAGCTGTCCATGAAGCGCAGCAGCACCGCGATCATCAGGACGTTGCGCAGCTTCGGCAGCTGGATGAAGCGGAACACCGCCCAGCGCGAGGCGCCGTCGATCTTCGCCGCCTGGTAGTAGGCATCGGGAATCGCGCGCAGGCCGGCGTAGCACAGCAGCACCACCAGCGGCGTCCAGTGCCAGACGTCCATCGCCAGCACCGTGGTCCAGGCGTCGATCGAATCGCCGGTGTAGTTGTAGTCGACGCCGGCGCGGTTGATCGCGTAGCCGAGCAGGCCGATGTCGCCGCGGCCAAAGATCTGCCAGATGGTGCCGACCACGTTCCACGGGATCAGCAGCGGCAGCGCGATCAGCACCAGCGACAGCGACGCCTTCCAGCCCGAGGCCGGCATCGCCAGCGCGATCAGGATGCCGAGCGGGATCTGGATCGCCAGCACCGACAGCGAAAACAGCAACTGCCGCAGCAGTGCGCCGTGCAGTTCCGGATCGCGCATCACGTCCTTGAACCATTCGGTACCGACGAACACCTTCTGCGTCGGGCCGAGAATGTCCTGTACCGAATAGTTGACGATCGTCATCAGCGGCAGGATCGCCGAAAACGCCACCGTCAGCAGTACCGGCAGGATCAGGAACCAGGCGCGGTTGTTGTAGGTCTTCATCAGGCCACCCGTTTATCGTCGACGTAGTACAGCGTGCGCTGCGGCGGAAAGCGCAGCCAGACGCGGCCGCCGACGGTGGCCGGCGGCGCGCGTAGCTTGGCCGCCACCGTGTGCGGGCCGAGCCGGAATTCGGCCAGCGTGTGGGTGCCGAGGTCGCGCGCACTGTGCAGCGTCGCCGCCAGCGTCGCCGGCTGCGGCGCCGTCAGGCATTCGACGAATTCCGGGCGGATGCCGAGCGTGGCTTGGCCGGCCGCGGCCAATGCCTGCGC
>JBATWJ010000231.1:0-1564 GCA_049672545.1 Burkholderiaceae bacterium | reverse complement strand
GTCTTCGGGCTGCGAAAAGGCGGTCAGCGCCAGTGCCGGCAGCCGCTGCAGCGGCGCCTTGCCGCGGCGCGCCTTCCAGGTGCGGATGCGGTGCAGCGCGGCGTAGCCATCCTCGCCCGGCATCGCGATGTCGCACACCAGCACGTCCGGCATTTCGGCGCTTTCGATCTGCGGCAGCCAGCGGAAGATCTCGGCGGTCGAGCCGGCCGCGAATACGCGCGCGCCGGCCGCGGTCAGCACCGCCGTCACCGCCTCGCGCGCTTCCTCCTGATCATCCAGCAGCAGCACGTTGCGTCCGGCCAGCGACGGCAGGCGGCGCGCGGCCCCGGCGTCGGCGTCAGCCATCGAGAACGCATAGCTTTCCGGCTTGTCGCGCAGCGGCAGCCGCAGCGTGAAGCGCGCGCCCATTCCTTCGCCGGAGCTGGCGGCCTCGATGCAACCGCCGTGCAGCTCGACCAGATGCCGTACCAGGAACAGGCCGAGCCCAAGACCGCTGTGGCCGCGCGTGCTGGAAGTATCCTTCTGGCTGAAGCGGTCGAACAGGTGCGGCAGGAAATCGGGCGCGATGCCGGTGCCGTTGTCGGCCACCGTGACGCTGACTTCGCCGGTCTTGCTGCTGACGTCGACCTCGATGCGGCCGCCTTCCGGCGTGAACTTGACCGCGTTCGACATCAGGTTCCAGACCACCTGCTGCACGCGGTCGGGATCGCCGTCGATCTTTTCACTGGCGATGTGGTAGCGGGTGGCGATCGCGATGTTCTTGGCGGCAGCCGCCTCGCGTACGCTCTCGACCGCCGCCTGGATCGCCGGCAGCACCGAGAACGGCCGTTTCACCAGTCGCAGCCGGCCGCTCATCATGCGCGTGACGTCCAGCAGATCCTCGATCAGCCGCACCTGCTGGTCGACGCCGGTGCGGATGCCGTGCAGCGCGCGCTGCGCCAGCGCCGGCGCACCGGCCGCGTGCACCTGGTTTTCCAGCACGTGCGCCCAACTCTGAATGCCGTTCAGCGGGCCGCGCAGTTCGTGCGAGACGATGGCGAGGAATTCGTCGCGCGCGCGCGCTGCGGTTTCGGCCTGGATGCGCGCCTCGCGTTCGCGCCGCAGCAACTGCTCGCGCTCCTGTTCCAGCCGGGTGCGCTCGGTGACGTCGTAGGTGATCGCCAGCACCGATTCGACCCGGCCGTCGCGGTCGAACTCGGGGATCACGCGCACCGAAAAGAAGCGCGCCTGTTCGCCCAGCAACTGCGAAAAGCCGAACTGCTGCTCGGCGCCGCTCTCGAAGGCGCGGCCGACCATCGCATCCCAGATCTTCACCGTCGGCGCCGGAAAACCCAGTTCGGCCTTGGTCTTGCCGAGACAGGCGGCCGGCGCGAAGCCGAACGCGGCTTCGGCGGCCGGGCTGACGTACAGGTGGCGCATGTCGCGCCCAATGCGGGCGATCACGTCCGGCGAGTTTTCCACCAGCGTCTTGAATTCGCGCTCGCGGCGGTACAGCTGGTCTTCGGCGCGGCGCAGGCGCGCGATGTCGCTGATCGCCGCGATCAGGTCGTGCTCGCGTCCGGCG
>JBATWJ010000230.1:0-1657 GCA_049672545.1 Burkholderiaceae bacterium | reverse complement strand
CCTGCTGGCCGCCTACGCGCGCGCGCGCAAGGAAGACGTGCTGCTGATGCAGATGGCCACCGACGGCCTGGAGCGGCTGTTCGCGGCGGATTTCGAGCCGCTGAGAGTGGCGCGCAACCTGGGATTGAACTTGGTCAACAAGTTGCCGGTCATAAAGAGAAGTCTGATGGCGCATGCCATGGGCAAACCCCGAAACCTGAACGAAGGATAAGAAGGCATCATGAAAAAAACCAAATGGGCCGCGCTGGCGCTGGCCGGCGTGGCGCTGACGGCGATGGCGCAATCGGCACAGGAAGAAGCAGTGAAGAAACTGGTCGAGCCGCGCCTGGGTGACGGCGCCAAGGTGCAGTCGGTGACCAAGACGCCTTATTCGGGGTTGTTCGAAGTGCGAGTCGGCAACGATATCGTCTATACCGACGCCAAGGCGCAATACCTGTTCGTCGGCCGCGTGATCGATACCAAGACGTATCAGGATTACACCAAGGACCGGATCGACGAAATCAGCAAGATCAAGTTCTCCGACCTGCCGCTGGACCAGGCGCTGAAGACGGTCAAGGGCAACGGCGCGCGCAAGATCGCGGTGTTCGAGGATCCGAACTGCGGCTATTGCAAGCGCTTCCGCAGTACCTTGCAGGAAATGGACAACATCACCGTCTATACCTTCATGTACAACATCCTGTCGCCGGATTCGGCGGTCAAGTCGAAGAACGTCTGGTGCTCGGCCGATCGCGCCAAGGCCTGGGACGACTGGATGCTGAACGGCAAGGTGCCGGCGACGGCGCCGGACAACTGCGCGACGCCGAACGACAAGATCTTCGCGCTCGGCCAGCAGATGAAGATCACCGGTACGCCGACCATCTTCTTCACCGACGGCTCGCGCATTCCCGGCGCGGTCGACGCCAAGGCGCTGGAAGCGAAGCTGGCTTCGGTCAAGTAACACCACCGAAGGCGACCGGCTGCGGCGGCATACCGCCGCCGCAGTCATCTAGATACACCACTGTGTATTTTTGAGATCGCAGGCGGTGCCTCCGCGATAAGGCCATTTTTCGGCATACTCCCAATTTTGTCGATGCGTCCGGCCGCGCACAGGCGCCGCACTATAATCGGGACTCCCTATCTGGAGACCGATCATGTTCAATGCGATTCTGCTCAACCGCAACGATGATGGCAGCACCGACGCGCGCCTGACGCAGCTCGACGACGCCCAGTTGCCGGCCGACGCCGACGTCACGGTGCGCGTCGACTATTCGACCCTCAATTACAAGGATGCGCTGGCGATCACCGGCAAGTCGCCGGTGGTGCGCGCGTGGCCGATGGTGCCCGGCATCGACGGCGCCGGCGAAGTGGTCGAATCGGCTGATCCGAACTGGAAGGCGGGCGACGCCTTCATCCTGAACGGCTGGGGCGTCGGTGAAAGCCACTGGGGCTGCCTGGCGCAGCGCGCGCGATTGCGCGGCGGCTGGCTGATCCCGCGCCCGCAGGGCATGTCGGCCAGGAGCGCAATGGCGATCGGCACCGCCGGCTATACCGCGATGCTGTGCGCGCTGGCGCTGCAGGGCGCCGGCATCGGCAAGGACGATGGCGAGGTGCTGGTCACCGGCGCCTCCGGCGGCGTCGGCAGCGTCGCCACCGCGATCCTGGCCGGCTGGGGCTACCG
>JBATWJ010000229.1:0-2406 GCA_049672545.1 Burkholderiaceae bacterium | reverse complement strand
CGGCCGCGGTCCGCGCTGTTCCAGGTGGCGGAAGGTGATGCGGCCCTTGGTGAAATCGTAGGGCGACATCTGCACCGACACCTTGTCGCCGGCAAGGATGCGGATATGGTTTTGGCGCATCTTGCCGGAGGTGTAGGCAATCAGCTGGTGGCCGTTTTCCAATCCCACGCGGAAGCGGGAATCGGGCAGGACTTCGGTGACGAGTCCCATCATTTCAAGCAAGTCTTCTTTTGCCATAAATATCCAATCAATAAAAAACGACGGTTGCGCCGGTTGCCGGCGGAAATGATTTCGCACGTGCCCGGCAGGGCATTGCCGCGGCCACGACCGAAATCGAGAAATGAGGAACGCGAAGCCGCCGGGCGCTTATGCGTACCCGGAGGCGGAGGAAGTAAAAGCGGAGGGCGAGCTTTCGGTACGGTCGGAAGGGCAGGCCCCAGCGGACGGCGGACTATAGCATGCGCATCCGCTCGGCCCGGTCAGGCGCGATATAAGGGGCGCTGGCAGGGGGGCGCTGCGGGCCGTATCAATGGAAGCTGTGCGCCTCGATCTGCAGCGGGGAGCCCTGGACGCGGGCAGCGATCAGGCGTCGCGCGACGCCGCGGATCCGCGCTTCGTTGACCTGGAAGATTTCCAGTGGCCCGAAGCCGCCAACCTGCTGGTGCGACAGCGAACGCAGCGCTTCCTTGGAAATGATGCAGTCGTGCCGGGTGAAGTCGACCGTGATGACGCTGAAGGCGACGCCATCGGCGATCAGGGTCGGCTTATGGTTGGTGCGGATGAGATCGATTGTTTGAGTCATGTGAGTCTCCTGAAAGAGCGCGATGTCCGAACACGTATCCGGGCGGATACTGCGTGGCTAGCATGGACATCGAAAATGCGGCGGTATGTGAACACGCACGCCGCATGAAAAACATTCCTTGCACACTGGGCCACATGCAAGAAAAGGGGAATGGAAGGAAAACGGCTAGGTCAATACAGCAGACACTAGACTTGTCCGCATCGGATCGACGGCGTAACGGCTGAGAGCCACTTTTTTTGGCGCGGATACCGATTGGACGCCAGGAAAGTCGATTCGTTCAATGGCGGATCGTCAACCAGTCCGGTGTTGCAACTCTTGTATTTGGCGGCCGGACTGCCATGTATCTTACATCATCCGGATTTTTCGGCCTCTTGGCACACCGGCGATCTCACCACGAAGGAGCGAGATGAGGGCAAATCAGGCATTTCTCCGACCCATGCGAAAAGCGATGCGGCGCCTTCGGGCCTCCAGCCGGACGACCGCCACCGCCGTCTTGCGGCAGGCGCTGGAGGCAATGGAACGGCCAGCCTCCCGCGGCGAGGTGGCGCTCGATTCGGCATCCGCTGCGCCGCAAGCGGCGGCTGGCACATTCGTGCTGGGCACGTTTTCCAATCCGGCTGGTCGGCGCGCATACAAGCTCTATGTTCCGCGCGGTTGCCACGGCCAGGCGCTGCCGCTGGTGGTGATGCTGCACGGTTGCCGGCAGGATGCCGACGATTTTGCCGCCGGCACCGGCATGAACCTGCTGGCGGACCGCGTGCACTGCCTCGTCCTGTATCCGCAGCAGGAGCGCGGCGCCAATGGCGCGAATTGCTGGAACTGGTTCGGCCCCGCGCACCAGGCCGGCGCCGGCGGCGAGCCGGCGATCCTGGCCGGCATGACACGCCAAGTGATTCACGAGCATGGCGCCGACCCGGATCGCGTGTATGTCGCCGGTCTGTCCGCCGGCGGCGCGATGGCGGCGATCCTGGCAGGTGCGTTCCCCGATCTGTACGCGGCGGTCGGCATTCATTCCGGCCTGCCGGCCGGCGCCGCGCGCGATGCCGCATCCGCCTTCGCCGTCATGAAGGATGCGAGCAAGGCCGGCGTGCTGCCGCCCTATCGCCGCAGCGTGCCGGCGATCGTGTTCCACGGCGATCGGGACAGGACTGTGGCACCGGCCAACGGGCGGGCGGCGCTGGCGCAAAGCATGGCGCTGCAAGCCGATGTCGACGGCACGCTGCGCTGGCGGGGCAAGGTGGAAACGGTACCCGGCATCAGCGGCGCTGGTCGCGGCTATACCCGCAAGATCTACCGTGACGGCGATGGGCGGGTGGTGGCGGAACACTGGCAAGTGCATGGCGCCGGCCATGCATGGAGCGGCGGCCGGCAGGCCGGCTCGTTCACCGATTCGAAGGGGCCGGATGCATCGGGGGAAATGGTGCGCTTCTTTTTAGAACACCCGCGCTCGCCGGCGGCCGCGCCGGCGATCGAACTGGAGAAGATCCAATGATCCGGCACCAGGCTCATCGGACGCCGGACGAGAGACCAGTGTTGCCGTCCGGGCCGCTGCCGCCCGACCAGCGGCGGCGCAACGGCCCGCCGGTCAGGGAGCCGGCGATTCC
>JBATWJ010000228.1:0-3076 GCA_049672545.1 Burkholderiaceae bacterium | reverse complement strand
TCTGAGCGCAGCGAGTTGGTTTCATTTCCCGATTTGCCGGCCAGTTTGGCGGGAACCCGAAGGGCAGCGGCCTCGCGGTCGCCTTCTTTTGCCTACTTTTCTTGGCGAGACAAGAAAAGTAGGTGGCCGCCGGGCCACCCCCGGCTAGTCACCACGAAGTAGTGGCGATATCAGTAAGCGACGAACGCCACTGGGTTCCGGCCTTCGCCGGAACGACAAATCGGCAGGATGGCGCTGGAACGACCGGCATCGCGGTCACATCCGCTTCCCGCAGCAAGAAAACTTAGGAGTATGGAAAAAGTACGAAAGAAATACGCCTGACTCAAGAGGTCATAAAGGGGAGTATATAAAAACCTCCCCCTCACCCCCGAATGAAATGCTCCCTGTAATACCGCAACTCCTCGATCGACTCCACGATGTCGGCCAGCGCCGTATGCTTCTGATGCTTCTTGAAGCCGGCCGCCAGTTCCGGCTTCCAGCGCCGCGCCAACTCCTTCAGCGTCGACACGTCCAGGTTGCGGTAATGGAAGAACGCTTCCAGCTTCGGCATGCCGCGTGCCATGAAGCGGCGGTCCTGGCAGATCGAATTGCCGCACATCGGCGATTTCCCGCTCGGCACGAACTGCTTCAGGAAGCCGATCAGCGCCGCTTCCGCCTGCGCCTCGGTCACGGTCGACGCGCGCACGCGCTCGGTCAGGCCGGAGCGGCCGTGGGTACCCTTGTTCCAGGCGTCCATGCCATCCAGCACGGCGTCCGGCTGATGGATCGCGAACACCGGGCCTTGCGCCAGCACATTCAGTTCGGCGTCGGTCACCACCACTGCCACTTCGATGATGCGGTCCTTGTCGGGGTCGAGGCCGGTCATTTCCATGTCGACCCAGACCAGGTTGAATTCATTCGGACGCGGCAGGTTTTCGGCTGCCGCCGGGGTCGCCGGCAGGTGATCCGCTTGTGACATAATTGTTTCCTTCGTCTGGCAAATTGCCATTTTCTCACAGGGAAAGCATGTCTTCACTCGCGTTTTCGATGCTGTTCGTGGCGGTCCTGCTGGTCACGCTGGTGCTGCGGTTCTGGCTCGGCTCGCGCCACATCCGCCACGTGCTTGCGCATCGCGGCGCGGTGCCGGCCGAATTCGCGCAAAAAATTCCGCTGGCCGCGCACCAGAAGGCGGCTGACTACACGGCCGCCCGCACCAAGCTCGACCTGCTGCTGTTGCTGGTCAACGCCGCGGTGCTGATCGGCTTCACGCTGCTGGGCGGGCTGCAGTGGCTGTCGATCGCGCTGTTCGGTGTCTTCGGCGCCGGCATGACCTACCAGATCGCGCTGGTGGTGGCGTTCGCACTGATTTCCGGCGCCATCGACCTGCCGTTCACGCTGTACCGGCAATTCGTGCTGGAGCAGCGCTTCGGCTTCAACAAGATGACGCTGCGGCTGTTCGTCAGCGACCTGGTCAAGGGCCTGCTGCTGGGCGCGGTCATCGGGCTGCCGCTGCTGTGGGTGATCCTGTGGCTGATGGACAGGAGCGGCGACCTGTGGTGGCTGTACGCGTGGCTGGTGTGGAGCGGCTTCCAGCTGTTGATGCTGGTGCTGTATCCGACCGTGATTGCGCCGCTGTTCAACAAGTTCACGCCGCTGCAGGACGAGACGCTGCGCGCGCGCATCGACGGCCTGATGCGGCGCGTCGGCTTCGCCTCCAAGGGCCTGTTCGTGATGGACGGCTCGAAACGCAGCGCGCACGGCAACGCGTATTTTTCCGGCTTCGGCGCCGCCAAGCGGATCGTGTTTTTCGATACGCTGCTGTCGCGTCTGCAGCCGCAGGAAATCGAGGCGGTGCTGGCGCACGAGCTCGGTCACTTCAAGCTGAAGCACATCGTCAAGCGCATCGTCGTGATGTTCGCGCTGTCGCTGGCCTTCCTGGCGCTGCTCGGCTACCTGAAGACGCAGGCGTGGTTCTACGCCGGGCTCGGCGTCGACCCGATGCTGCTGACCAACAACGACGCGCTGGCGCTGATCCTGTTCGCGCTGGTGCTGCCGGTGTTCACCTTCCTGCTGTCGCCGCTGGCGTCGATCACCTCGCGCAAGCATGAATTCGAAGCCGACGCCTTCGCCGCGCGGCACGCCGACGCCGGCGACCTGGTGGCGGCGCTGGTCAAGCTGTACGAAGACAACGCGTCGACGCTGACGCCCGACCCGCTGTATTCCGCCTACTACGATTCGCATCCGCCGGCGGCGCTGCGCATCCATCGTCTCAACCAGATTCGCGCCGCCTGATCCGGAGGTCCCATGATAAGCAACGCCGAACTGCTGCAGAAGCAATCCCGCCATACCGAAACCGCGCTGGCCGACGCGCAGATCGACGAATACCTGGCCGCGGTGCCGGACTGGTCGCTGATCGACGGCAAGCTGACCAAGACGTTTTCGTTCAAGGACTATTACGAGACGCTGGCCTTCGTCAACGCGCTGGCCTGGGTGGTGCACGCGGAAGACCACCACCCGGAACTGGTGGTCGGCTACAACCGCTGCCAGGTCCGCTTCGACACCCATAGCGTCAACCACGGCGCCGGCGGCATTTCGGAAAACGACTTCATCTGCGCCGCCAAGGCCGATGCCGTCGCCGGCCGCAGGCTGGCGTAACGGATGGCGGCCGCCCCGGAAGATACCGGCATCGTCATCGCCGCCCATGGCCGCCACTACCTGGTAGAAGCTGGCGGCACCAAGCGCAATTGCGTCACCCGCGGCAAGAAGAGCGACGTCGCGGTCGGCGACCGCGTGCATTTCAAGCCGACCTCGGCCGACCAGGGCGTGATCGAATCGATCGCCGAACGCAAGACGCTGCTGTACCGCTCCGACCAGTACCGCGCCAAGCTGTTGGCCGCCAACGTCACGCAGCTGCTGGTGGTGGTCGCCACCGAGCCGGGTTTTTCCGACGACCTGATCTCGCGCGCGCTGGTGGCGGCGGAAGCGGCCGGCATCGACGCCCGCATCGTGCTGAACAAGACCGACATCGATAGCGCGCTGCCGGCGGCGCGGCGGCGGCTGGCGCTGTACGCCGGGCTCGGCTATCCAGTGCATGAAG
>JBATWJ010000227.1:0-5474 GCA_049672545.1 Burkholderiaceae bacterium | reverse complement strand
CAACATGTTCCGCCAGTCGCCGCCGCAGCAGATGCCCGGCTCGGGCCTGTTGCCGCCGGACTGGCTGGGCGGCGACCTGATCGCCAACGGCCTGCGCGCGATCAGCCGCCAGCACGGCAACCTGCTGGTGCACTACGGCACGCCGCAGGGTTTCCTGCCGCTGCGCCAGCAGCTGCAGCTGAAGCTGGCCGAGCTGGAGATCGCCGCCGCGCCGGAACAGTTCGTCACCACCGCCGGCGTCACGCAGGCGCTGGACCTGGTGGCGCGCCACTTCCTGCAGCCGGGCGACACCGTGTTCGTCGACGACCCGGCCTGGTTCCTGATGTTCGGCTCGTTCGCCACGCTGGGCGCCAAGGTGGTCGGCATTCCGCGCGGCGCCGACGGTCCGGACGTGGCGGCGCTGGCGCAGATGGCGGTGCTGCACCGGCCGAAGCTGTACGTGATCAACTCGGTGCTGCACAACCCGACCTCGACCTCGCTGTCGGCAGCCAAGGCGTTCCAGGTGCTGAAAATCGCCGAGCAGCACGGCATCACCATCGTCGAGGACGACATCTACTGCGACATGCATCCGGGCGCGGCGGTGCAGCCGGCGACCCGCATCGCCGCGCTCGACCAGCTGCAGCGGGTGATCTACCTGGGCGGCTTTTCCAAGACGCTGGCGGCCAACCTGCGAGTCGGCTTCATCGCCACCTCGGCCGAGCTGGCCAAGCGGCTGGCCGACCGCAAGATTCTGTCGACCTTGACCACCAGCGAGGTCGGCGAACGGGTGGTCTACAAGATCCTGTCCGACGGCCACTACCGCAAGCACGCCGACCGCCTGCGCGGCAAGCTCGACGCGGTGCGCGACAAGGCGATCCGGCAGCTGGAGCGGATCGGCATGACGATCGACATCCGCGCGCCGGCCGGCATGTTCGTCTGGGCCGACGCCGGCTGCGACACCAACCCGCTGGCCGAGCGCGCGATGGCACAGGATTACCTGCTGGCGCCCGGCAGCCTGTTTTCGCCGCGCCAGCTGCCGTCGACGCGGATGCGGATCAACGTCGCGGCGCTGACCGATGCGGGGCTATTGCGCTTCCTGGAACGCGAGATTGCCGCCGGCCGGGCTTGAAATCGCCGGCCGTAGCCCAATTTATAATCACCGGTTCGGCCGGGCGCCGCGCGCCGGCCCGAAGCACCGATATCCGAGCACATCACCATGAGGAAAACATGACCGCTTCCGACAACAAGAAAGAGACCCTCGGCTTTCAGGCAGAAGTCAAGCAACTGCTGCAGCTGATGATCCATTCGCTGTACTCGAACAAGGAAATTTTCCTGCGCGAACTGGTCTCGAACGCGTCCGACGCCGCCGACAAGCTGCGCTTCGAGGCGATCAACAACGCCGCGCTGTTCGAGAACGACCCGGAGCTGAAGATCCGCGTCACCTTCGACAGCGCCGCGCGCACCATCACGGTTTCCGACAACGGCATCGGCATGAGCCGGGCCGAGGCGATCGAGCATCTGGGCACCATCGCCAAGTCGGGCACCAAGGAGTTCTTTTCCAAGCTGTCCGGCGACCAGCAGAAGGACGCGGCGCTGATCGGCCAGTTCGGCGTCGGCTTCTATTCGGCCTTCATCGTTGCCGACCGCATCACGGTCGAAAGCCGGCGCGCCGGCGCGCCGGCGGCCGACGGCGTGCGCTGGGAATCGGAAGGTGCCGGCGACTTCACCGTGGAAGCGATCGACAAGCCGGCACGCGGCACCGACATCACGCTGCACCTGCGCGAAGGCGAGGACGAATTCCTGTCGTCGTGGAAGCTGAAATCGATCATCCGCAAGTATTCCGACCACATCTCGCTGCCGATCCAGATGAAGAAGGAAGAGTGGGACGAGGAAAAGAAGGAAACCGTCGTCAAGGATGAATTCGAGACCGTCAACCAGGCCGGCGCCCTGTGGGCGCGCAGCAAGTCCGACATCACGCCGGAGCAGTACAACGAGTTCTACAAGCACGTCTCGCACGATTTCCAGGACCCGCTGATCCACACCCACAACCGGGTCGAGGGCCGCAGCGAATACACGCAGCTGTTGTACATCCCGGCGCGCGCACCGTTCGACCTGTGGGACCGCAACAAGCGCGGCGGCATCCGCCTGTACGTCAAGCGCGTATTCATCATGGACGACGCCGAGCAATTGATGCCGGTCTACCTGCGGTTTGTGAAGGGCGTGATCGATTCGGCCGACCTGCCGCTGAACGTGTCGCGCGAAATCCTGCAGGAGTCGCGCGACGTCAAGGTGATCCGCGAAGGCTCGACCAAGCGCGTGCTGGGCATGCTGGAAGAACTGGCCAACGGCGACGAGCAGGAACAGAAAGACAAGTACGCGACCTTCTGGAAGGAATTCGGCCAGGTGCTGAAGGAAGGCATCGGCGAAGACCACGTCAACAAGGAGCGCATCGCCAAGCTGTTGCGCTTCGCCTCCACGCATAACGATTCCGACGTACAGAACGTGTCGTTCGCCGACTACCTCGGCCGCATGAAGGAAGGCCAGGACAAGATCTATTACGTCACCGCCGAATCGTATGCGGCGGCCAGAAACAGCCCGCACCTGGAAATCTTCGCCAAGAAGGGCATCGAGGTGCTGCTGTTGACCGATCGCGTCGACGAATGGATGCTGTCCTTCCTGCCGGATTTCGACGGCAAGGAACTGGTGTCGGTGGCCAAGGGCGACCTCGACCTCGGCAAGCTGGAAGACGAGGCGGAAAAGAAGCAGCACGAGGAAACCGAGGCCCAGTACAAGGACCTGGTGGAGCGGATGAAGACGGCGCTGGCCGAACAGGCCAAGGACGTGCGCGTGACCTTCCGCCTGACCGATTCGCCGGCCTGCCTGGTGGCCGACGAAAACGAGCTGTCCGGCAACCTGGTGCGGATGCTGAAGGCGGCCGGCCAGAACGCGCCGGAATCCAAGCCCATCCTCGAAATCAACCCGGACCATCCGCTGGTACAGCGGCTGAAGGGCGAGCAGGTGAAGTTCGACGACTGGGCGCGCATCCTGTTCGACCAGGCGATGCTGGCCGAGGGCGGCACGCTGGTCGATCCGGCCGGATTCGTCAAGCGGCTGAACCAGATGCTGCTGGAGATCGCGAAGTAAAATACCGCAGCCAAACCACCACCGGCCTGATGCGCAACCTGCGTCCAGGCCGGTTGGTTTTTCCGGATTCAGCTCAATTCGCACGATGCGGCCTGCGCCGCCATGACCGCATGCCGTCTTCTTCCCGCCTCTCCAGCTTAGCCGCCGGCGCCCGCGACACCCTGCCGATGATCGTCGGCGCCGCGCCGTTCGGCTTGATCTTCGGCACGCTGGTGGCGCCGGCGCATCTGGCCGGCTGGCAGGGCCAACTGATGTCGCTCGGCGTGTTTGCCGGTTCCAGCCAGTTCATCGCCGCCGGCCTGATGGCGACCGGCACCGGCATGCTGGTGATCTGGTTCGCCACCTTCATCGTCAACCTGCGCCATATGCTGTACGCCGCCACGCTGCTGCCGCGCGTGCACCACCTGCCGCGGCGCTGGCGCTGGCTGCTCGGCTTCCTGCTGACCGACGAAACCTTCGCGGTGATGGACAATTATTACCGGCGCCATCCGGACACGCCGCTCGGCCACTGGTATTTCCTCGGCTCCGGCTTGTCGATGTACCTGAACTGGCAGGCCTGGACCCTGGTCGGCATCCTGTTCGGCGCCATCTTCCCGCAGCTGCAGACGCTCGGACTGGATTTCGCGATGGTGGCGACCTTCATCGCGATCATCGTGCCGCAGCTGTTCACCGCGCCGCAGCTGCTGGCGGCGCTGGCGGCCGGCAGCGCCGGCTATCTGCTGAAGGACTGGCCGTACAAGCTCGGCCTGCTGGCCGCGGTCGGACTCGGCATCGGCGTCGGCCTCCTGGCGTCGCGCTGGCTGGCGCGCCACCAGCCGCGCAAGGTGCGCGCAT
The DNA here is from genome assembly GCA_049672545.1 of Burkholderiaceae bacterium. GTDB lineage: Bacteria > Pseudomonadota > Gammaproteobacteria > Burkholderiales > Burkholderiaceae_D > DATJCV01. The sequence goes on along the minus strand of JBATWJ010000227.1, from coordinate 1,517 downwards.
GATCGCCACCGTCACGATCCTCGGCATGGCCGCCATCACGGTGCTGGTCAAGGCCGTCATCTTCCTGCTCGGCGAACGGGTGACGTTTTCGCCGCTGGCGCGGCAGGCGCTCGGCTTCGTGCCGGTCACGGTGCTGACCGCGATCATCGTGCCGATGGTGCTGGCGCCGCATGGCGGCGGCATCGAGCTTTCCTGGCGCAATCCGCAGCTGGTGGCGGCGATCGTCGCGGTGCTGGTGTGCGCGGCCACGCGTCATGCGCTGCTGACGATCGGCGCCGGACTGGGAATGTTTTTCGGCTGGCAGTACTGGCTGGCGTGAAGCGGCCGCGAAGCGGGATCGGCCACCGAGGCGTGCCGACCTCTTCATATACTCCCCGCTATACACCACTATTCCGCAGGAAAATAGCGCCGATATTGGATATACTCCACATCCTTCGGCCGACGATAAAACAGGTTTCAAGTTCGGGCGGCGCGTTTCAGCCATTGCATCAGGCTGCCGAGCAGCGGCATTTTTTCATACAGCTCCTCGGCGGCATCCCAGTAATCGCGATGAAAGCAGACTTGCCCGTTTTCGGCAAAACGCAGATGGCTGGCGCCGCGAATGCATTGCTCGGCACGCTCAAAGCGCTTCATCCTGAAATAAAAATTCCAGGTCAACAAAGCGCTTTCATCCTGCAGGATCTGTTCGGTCACAACGAAGCGCGGGGCCTCCACCTGGGCAAACATGTGCCGAAAAATCGCGGCGATCGCATCGTTGCCGCGCACCTCGTTGAACGGGTCCTTGAAATAGGCATCGGGCGCGTACAGCAGGCGCACCTGCTCCACCGTGTCTATGGTGAGCGACTGGTAAAACGCCACCACGTGCTGCAGATCCTGTAAATGGGTCATAACCCGGTGACCTTGTGTACCAGCCGAAAATACAGCGAATACGGCAGCAGCCGCGCCAGGCGCAGCCAGTTGGTGAAGCGCCGTGGAAAATGGATATGGAACTGGCCCGCCTCGATACCCTGCACCAACTGGCGGGCGGCAGCGGCGGCGGTGATCAATGCCGGCATCGGGAAATCATTGCCAGCGGTGAGCGGCGTCTCGACGAAGCCGGGGCTAATCAGATATACCCCGATTCCGCGCGGCTGCAAGTCCAGGTACAGCGACTCGGCCAGATTGATCAATGCAGCCTTGGTCGGGCCATAGACCAGGGCCCTGGGCAGACCGCTGAAGCCGGCCGAGGATGCGACGATGCCGACGGCGCCGCTGCGCTGGCGCAGCAACAACGGCAGCACCGGCGCCAGGCAATTGAAGACCCCGCACAGGTTCAAGTCGATCAAACGGTGGGCGGCTGCCAGGTCGAAATTCTCGGCCCGCATTTCGTTGTAGGAGCCGGCCACGATCAGCACCAGATCAATGGCTTGCCACTGCGCGCAAATCGCTTCTTGCGCCGCCACCAGCGAGGCCGGCCGGGTGATATCGGCCGGCAGCACCAGCGCCGACGGATGCCGGTCGGCGACGGCGTGCAGCAG
>JBATWJ010000226.1:0-7385 GCA_049672545.1 Burkholderiaceae bacterium | reverse complement strand
GTGCCCATCATCGCGTGGTGCAGCTTGCCCATCGACAGCGCGCGCACCAGCAGGTCGATGTCGCCCGCCTTCACTTCCTTGCCGCTGGATGCGACGTAATCCCGCGGCGCGGCGACGAACGCCACCTTCGGCGTGTGCTGGCGCCGGGCGGCTTCGTCGACCTGCTTGATCAGGCCCATGCGCAGGGCGCCGTGCGCGCGGATCGTCTCGAACATCGCCAGCGCCCTGGCGTCGCCGTTGACGGCTTCCTGCAGCTCGGTGCCGGTGTAGCCGATCGCGTCGGCGTTGATGAAGATGGTCGGGATACCGGCGTTGATCATGGTCGCCTTCAAGGTGCCGACGCCCGGCACTTCCAGGTCGTCGACCAGGTTCCCGGTCGGGAACATCGCGCCGCCCTCGCCTTCTCCGTCGTCGGCCGGATCGAGAAACTCCAGCTGCACCTCGGCCGCCGGAAAGGTGACGCCGTCCAGCTCGAAATCGCCGGTTTCCTGCACCGCGCCGTCGCTGATTGGTACGTGCGCGACGATGGTCTTCTGGATGTTGGCCTGCCAGATGCGCACGGTGGCGACGCCGTTGTGCGGAATGCGGTCCGCATCGACGAAGCCGTTGCCGATCGCAAACGGGCCGACCGCGGCGGACAGGTTGCCACAGTTGCCGCTCCAGTCGACGAAGGCCTTGTCGATCGCGACCTGGCCGAACAGGTAATCGACATCGTGGCCGGGCCGGCTGCTTTGCGAAATGATCACGGTCTTGCTGGTGCTGGAGGTGGCGCCGCCCATACCGTCGATCTGCTTGCCGTACGGATCGGGGCTGCCGATCACGCGCAGCAGCAATCGGTCGCGCGCCGCGCCGGGTCGCTGCGCCGCTGCCGGCAAGTCCTGCAGGCGGAAAAACACGCCTTTGCTGGTGCCGCCACGGACGTAGGTGGCGGCAACCTTGATTTGGGGTAGGTGGGACATGGCTTCGTTATGGATTGTCGGGAATATCGGGGTTGACCAGGTGCGCGAGCTGCGCCAGCGATTCCTGCCAGCCGAGGTAACACATCTCGACCGGGATCGCTTCCGGGATGCCTTCCTGCGTGATCTGCAATTCGGTACCGCAGGCGACCTGGCGCAGCACGACCGTCACGCTGATCTCGCCCGGCAGGTTGGGATCGTCGAAGCGGTCGGTGTAGCGGATGCGCTCATTTGGTACCAGTTCCAGATAGGAGCCGGAAAACGAATGGCTGCTGCCGGTGGTGAAGTTGGTGAAAGACATCCTGTGGCCGCCGCCGACCCTGGCGTCGAGGTGATGCACGGTCGCGGTGAAGCCGTGCGGCGGCAGCCACTTGGCCATTGCCGCCGCATCCAGGAAGGCGCGGTAGATACGTTCGGGCGGAGCGGTCAGCACGCGCTGCAGTTTTACTGTTCCTGTTGCCATGTTCGTCTCCTTTCCGGTCCCTTCCCATTCGACGGGAAGGGACTCCAGCTTACGCCGCCTTCGCCGATTCGAGGAAATCCTTCGCGAAGCGCTGCAGCACGCCGCCGGCTTCGTAGATCGACACTTCCTCGGCGGTATCCAGGCGGCAAGTCACCGGCACCTCGACCCGCTCGCCGTTCCGGCGATGGATCACCAGCGTCAGGTCGGCGCCAGGTGCCGGCTGGCCGGTCACGTCGAAGGTTTCGGTGCCGTCGATCGCCAGCGTCTTGCGGTTGGTGCCGGGCTTGAACTCCAGCGGCAGCACGCCCATGCCGATCAGGTTGGTGCGGTGGATGCGCTCGAAGCCTTCGGCCGCGATCGCCTCGACGCCGGCCAGCCGCACGCCCTTGGCGGCCCAGTCGCGCGACGAGCCCTGGCCGTAGTCGGCGCCGGCGATGATGATCAGCGGCTGGCGGCGCTCCATGTAGGTCTCGATCGCTTCCCACATGCGCATCACCTTGCCGTCCGGCTCCACCCGCGCCAGCGAACCCTGGCGCACGCTGCCGTCGGCGTTGCGCACCATTTCGTTGAACAGCTTCGGGTTGGCGAAGGTCGCGCGCTGCGCCGTCAGGTGGTCGCCGCGGTGGGTCGCGTAGGAATTGAAGTCTTCCTCCGGCAAGCCCATCTTCGCCAGGTATTCGCCGGCGGCGGAATCGGGCAGGATCGCGTTCGACGGCGACAGGTGGTCGGTCGTGATGTTGTCCGGCAGCACCGCCAGCGGCCGCATGCCGGACAGCGTGCGCGCTCCGGCCAGCGCCCCTTCCCAGTACGGCGGGCGGCGGATGTAGGTGCTCATCGGGCGCCAGTCGTACAGCGGGCTGACCGCCTGCACCGCATCGTCCCGGCGCTCGAACATCGGCACGTAGACCTGGCGGAACTGCTCCGGCTTGACGGCGGCGCGCATCACCGCATCGATTTCGGCGTCGCTCGGCCACAGGTCCTTCAGGCGGATTTCACGGCCATCGGCCACGCCCAGCACATCCTTTTCGATGTCGAAACGGATGGTGCCGGCGATCGCGTAAGCCACCACCAGCGGCGGCGACGCCAGGAAGGCCTGCTTCGCATACGGGTGGATGCGGCCATCGAAGTTGCGGTTGCCGGACAGCACCGCGGTCGAATACAGGTCGCGCTCGATGATCTCCTGCTGGATGTCCGGATCGAGCGCGCCGGACATGCCGTTGCAGGTGGTGCAGGCGAAAGCGACGATGCCGAAGCCGAGTTGCTCCAGTTCCCGCTTCAGGCCCGCTTCTTCCAGATACAGCTCGACCGCCTTCGAGCCGGGCGCCAGCGAGCTCTTGACCCACGGCTTGCGCACCAGCCCGAACCGATTGGCGTTGCGCGCCAGGAGGCCCGCCGCGATCACGTTGCGCGGGTTGCTGGTGTTGGTGCAGCTGGTGATCGCGGCGATGATGACGGCGCCATCCGGCATCCGGCCCGGCACTTCTTCCCATGCGCCGGCAATGCCCTTGGCAGCCAGGTCGGTGGTCGCCACCCGCGCATGCGGGTTGCTCGGTCCGGCCATGTTGCGCACCACCGACGACAGGTCGAAGCGCAGCACGCGCTCGTATTCGGCGTTTTTCAGCGTGTCCGACCAGAGGCCGGCTTCCTTCGCATAGATCTCGACCAGCTTCACCTGTTGATCGGAGCGGCCGGTCAGCCTCAGGTAATCGATGGTCTGCTGGTCGATCGAGAACATCGCGGCGGTGGCGCCGTATTCCGGCGCCATGTTGGAGATGGTCGCGCGGTCGCCCAGCGTCAGCGCCGCCGCACCCTCGCCGTAGAACTCCAGGTAGGCGCCGACCACCTTCGACTTGCGCAGGAATTCGGTCAGCGCCAGCACGATGTCGGTGGCGGTGATGCCCGGCTGCGGACGGCCGGACAGTTCGACGCCGACGATGTCCGGCAGCCGCATCCACGACGCCCGCCCCAGCATCACGCTTTCCGCCTCCAGCCCGCCGACGCCGACCGCGATCACGCCGAGCGCGTCGACGTGCGGCGTGTGGCTGTCGGTGCCGACCAGCGTGTCGGGATAGGCGACGCCATCCTTGGCGTGGATCACCGGCGACATCCGCTCCAGGTTGATCTGATGCATGATGCCGTTGCCCGGCGGGATCACGTCGACGTTCTTGAACGCGTGCTTGCACCATTCGATGAAGTGGAAGCGGTCTTCGTTGCGCCGGTCCTCGATCGCGCGGTTCTTGGCGAACGCGTCCGGATCATAGCCGCCGCATTCGACCGCCAGCGAATGGTCGACGATCAGCTGTACCGGCACTTCCGGATTCACCAGCGCCGGATCGCCGCCCTGCGCCGCGATCGCATCGCGCAGGCCGGCCAGGTCCACCAGCGCGGTCTGGCCAAGGATGTCGTGGCACACCACGCGCGTCGGAAACCATGGGAAGTCGCGCTCGCGGCGGCGGAAGACGATTTGCGTCAGGCATTCGGTCAGGATCGCCGGATCACAGCGGCGCACCAGGTTTTCGGCGTGCACGCGCGAGGTGTACGGCAGCGTGTCCCAGGCGCCGGGCTGGATCGCGTTGACCGCGGCGCGCGCGTCGAAGTAATCCAGTTGGGTGCCGGGAAGGAGTTTTCGGTAGGCGGTATTCATGGCTCGATTGAAAAACAGTGGTGAAGCAAACAATCCGGCGGCCGGAACAGATCGGCGTGCCGTCTATGGCCGGGCCGGCCCGGTGCGGCAGCGGGTGGTGCGGTCGGCGGCGGTATCGATCAGCATGCCTTCGTCGCCCTTGATGAACCATTCGAGTTGGCGCGCGCGGTTTTCGTAGCGGGCGCCAGAACCCGACGGCGCCTGCCGCATCGTGACGCGCTGCCCATCGTAGCGCAGCGTGACCGGATGTCCGGCCAGCGGATCGACCGGATAGGCCACGCGGATCGCCAGCCCGCCGTCGCAGACGTAATGGGCGGCGAAATAGGCCGGCCGATCGGCGGCCTGCGCCGCGCCGCCGGCCGCCGCCAGGGCGAAGGCCAGGCAGAGGACGCGGCGCTTCATGCGACGACGCTCACTTGCGCTTGCCGATCGGCACGAACTTCAGGTCTTCCGGGCCGACGTAATTGGCGCTCGGACGGATGATCTTGTTGTCGATGCGCTGCTCGATGATGTGCGCGGCCCAGCCGGAAGTACGGGCGATCACGAACAGGGGCGTAAACATCGCGGTCGGCACGCCCATCATGTGATACGACACCGCCGAGAACCAGTCCAGGTTCGGGAACATCTTCTTGACGTCCCACATCACCGTCTCGAGCCGCTCGGCGATGTCGAACATCTTCATCGAGCCGGCATCCTTCGACAGCTGCTTCGCGACTTCCTTGATCACCTTGTTGCGCGGGTCGGACACCGTGTAGACCGGATGGCCGAAGCCGATGATCACTTCCTTGTTCTCGACCCGGCGGCGCACGTCGGCCTCGGCTTCGTCGGCATTGTCGTAGCGCTTCTGGATTTCGAACGCGACTTCGTTAGCACCGCCGTGCTTCGGCCCGCGCAGCGCGCCGATGGCGCCGGCGATCGCCGAGAACATGTCGGAGCCGGTGCCGGCGATCACGCGGCCAGTGAAGGTCGATGCGTTGAATTCATGTTCGGCGTACAGGATCAGCGAGGTATGCATCGCCTTTTCCCACAGCTTCGACGGCTTCTCGCCGTGCAGCAGGTGCAAGAAGTGGCCGCCGATCGAATCGTCGTCGGTTTCCACCTCGATACGGCGGCCGTTGTGGCTGTAGTGATACCAGTACAAGAGCGCCGAGCCGAGCGAAGCCATCAGCCGGTCGGCGATGTCGCGCGCGCCCGGTGTGTTGTGATCGTCTTTTTCCGGCACCAGGCAGCCGAGCACCGACACCGCGGTGCGCATCACGTCCATCGGGTGCGACGACGGCGGCAGCCATTCGAGCGCCGCCTTCAGGTTGGCCGGCAGCCCGCGCAGCGCCTTCAGCTTGGCCTTGTAGGCCTTCAGCTCGGCGGCGGTCGGCAGCTTGCCGTGCACCAGCAGATGCGCGATTTCCTCGAATTCGCTGCTGTCGGCGATGTCCAGGATGTCGTAGCCGCGGTAGTGCAGGTCGTTGCCGGTCTTGCCGACCGTGCACAGTGCAGTGTTGCCGGCGGTGACGCCGGACAGGGCCACCGATTTTTTCGGCTTGAAGCCGGTCGCTTGGGGTTCGCTCATCGAAATCTCCTTGCTGTTGTGGTCGGACGCAGCGGCGCTGCGCCCTCCTCGATTGGTCATTTGTCGGCGTACTTCTTTTCCAGCTGGTCGAACAGCGGCTTGCCGACCAGGCGCTGGCGCTCGGCGAACGGCGTCACCAGGTTCGGATCCTCGTCCAGCCGGTGCGAATCGCGCAGGATGGTCAGCGCCTTCTGCATGCCGGCCACCGCGCCTTGCAGCGCGGCGTTGGCGTACAGGATGATGCCGTAGCCGAGGCCGGCCAGTTCGTCGGTGCTGAAGATCGGCGTCTTGCCGCCGATCACCAGGTTGACCAGCTGCGGCTTGTCCAGCGCCTGCGGCAGGCGGCGGATTTCGTCGGCGGTCTCGGTCGCCTCGACGAACAGGATGTCGGCGCCGGCTTCGCTGTAGCGGGCGGCGCGCTCCAGCGCGTCGTCGAAGCCATGCACGCTGCGGGCATCGGTGCGCGCCATGATCAGCAGGCCGTCGTCGCTGCGGGCATCGACCGCGGCGTGGATCTTGCCGACCATCTCGGCGCAGGAAATCACTTCCTTGCCGCTGAAGTGGCCGCAGCGCTTGGGCGACACCTGGTCTTCCAGCTGCACCGCGTCGGCGCCGGCGCGCTCCAGCGTGCGGATCGTGTGGCGCACGTTGAGCGCGTTGCCGAAGCCGGTGTCGGCATCGACGATCAGCGGGATGTCGACCGCGTCGCGGATGCGCGCGGTGTGGTCGGCCAGCTCGTTCAGGCCGATGAAGCCCTGGTCCGGCATGCCGAAATACATGTTGGTGACGCCGGCGCCGGTGACGTACAGCGCCTCGAACCCGAGATCGGCGATCACGCGCGCCGACAGCGCGTTGAACGCGCCCGGCACCAGCAGGCCGCGGCGCGCGTTGACCTTGTCGCGCAGCAGCTGCTTGGTGGCTTTGGAATTGCTGGTCATGAGTATCCTTTGACGAAATGTTTCACCCGTACGGGCCCTGCCCCTAGTGCAAGCACCGTGCCACCGCCTGCGGCGGCCGGCGGTACCGGTGCCAGGCAACGGCTGCTTCATGGAAAGCCTGCCGATTCAGCGACTTGGCGGCGTGCCGGAGAAATCCGGCGCATCCAGGTGCACCGCCAGTGTTTCATATTACGTTACAATCGAAACATTTGAAACGCCAAGTGAAACATGGCTTCTTCCCTCTTCCCCGCTGCCGACGGCGACAAGCCGGTGATCTGGACCGTTTCAGTGTCGCGCCTGATCGAGCTGTTCCGCTCGATCACGCTGGAATTCGACGACCGCGCCAGCATCGAGCCGATCAGCCTCGGCTTCGAGGAAGCGGTGGTCCACATCCGCGAGCGGCTGGCGGCCGAGCGCTGCGACGTCGTGATCGCGGCCGGTTCCAACGGCGCCTACCTGAAGAGCCGGCTGGCGGTGCCGGTGGTGATCGCCAAGGCCAGCGGCTTCGACTACATGCAGGCGCTTGCACGCGCGCGCAAGATCACGCCGGAGATCGCGGTCGTCACCTATCGCGACACGCTGCCGGAACTGGCCGATTTCCAGGCCGGCTTCGGCCTGAAGATCGCCCAGCGCACCTACATCACCGAGGAGGATGCACGCGCTCAGATTGATGAACTGAAGGCGGCCGGCATCAAGGCGGTGGTCGGCGCCGGCCTGATCACCGACCTGGCGCAGGAAGCCGGCCTAGCCGGCATCTTCGTCTACTCGCCGGCGTCGATCCGGCAGGCATTTGTCGATGCGCTGGAACTGGCGCGCC
>JBATWJ010000225.1:0-3069 GCA_049672545.1 Burkholderiaceae bacterium | reverse complement strand
GTTCGGCACCGCCGCCGCTTGCCTGTGCAGGGGCTTGAAAGTACACTTGCGCTGTTCGCGTTCGCGAAGGGCGCGGCAGCCGGCGCATCCGGCTGTCATCGCGCGGTCATCCGTCCCGACTAGATTTTCGAGAGTGCGTTGCTGGCGCCATGCCACCCGACAGGGGCGGCGCGGCGCCGATTGCGCGAGCCGGACTCCGCCCCTGACTCTCCATGCAAACCGTGGCAGTGGTTTGCCGAACAGCCTGCGCCTGTCGGCGCAGCAGGAAATCACATGATCAACGTATTCGTATTGCAAAACGGGCGGCTCAATCAGACCAAGGTCGAAACGCGCGCGGACCTGGAAAACAGCCATCCGATCTGGGTCGATCTGACCGATCCCAACGACGACGAGCGCACCTGGGTCAAGAGCATCTACGGCGTGACGCTGCCGGACGAGGACGAGGTCAAGGACATCGAGGCGTCGGCGCGCTATTACGAAGCGGAAAACGGCGATCTGCACCTGCGCACCGATTTCCTGATCGACGAGGACGACGGCCCGACGCCGACCGTGACGGTGGCCTTCATCCTGGCGCGCAACATGCTGTTTTCGATGCACAGCGAGGATCTGCCGGTATTCCGGCTGGTGCGCATGCGCGCGCGCTCGCGCCCGGGCTCGATCACCGATTACAAGGACGTGCTGATCGACCTGTATTCGACCGATGCCGAATATTCGGCCGACGCGCTGGAAGGCATCTACCAGAGCCTGGAAGCGGTCAGCCGCAGCGTGCTGCAGAAGGAAATGACCGACGCCGCCGCCGCCGAGATCCTGAACGCGATCGCGCAGGAAGAGGACTTGAACGGCCGCATCCGCCGCAACATGATGGATACGCGGCGCGCGGTCAGCTTCCTGATGCGCGGACGCCTGCTGAACCCGGACCAGTTCGAGGAAGCGCGCCAGATCCTGCGCGACATCGAATCGCTGGACGGCCACACCGCCTTTCTGTTCGACAAGATCAACTTCCTGATGGATGCGACGGTCGGCTTCATCAACATCAACCAGAACAAGATCATCAAGATCTTCTCGGTGGCCTCGGTCGCATTCCTGCCGCCGACGCTGATCGCCAGCGTCTACGGCATGAATTTCAAGATCATGCCGGAGTTCGACTGGACCTTCGGGTATCCGATGGCGGTGGCGATGATGGTGGCTTCGGCGCTGGCGCCATTCTGGTATTTCCGCCGCCGCGGCTGGCTGAAGAACTGAACCGTTGGCATTGCCGTGAATTTTTTTCACGGCCTGCGCCAAAACATTCAGCCGGAAAAGCCGGCCGCCGGCGCTGCGGCGGCCGCCGTTTCGTTACACTGCGGGGATGCGGCGTCGCCGTGGCGCCGCCAGTGGAACCGAACCCATGAACATGCCTTCCGAAATCTTTCCCCCCGCCGCTCGCCAGCGGCAGGTGGTGGATGCGCTGCGCGCCTGCCTGCCGGCGCACTGCGTGCTGTTCGACGCCGAAGACACGCGCCCCTACGAATGCGACGGCCTGGCCGCCTACCGGCAATTGCCGATGGTGGTGGCACTGCCAGAAAGCGAGGCCCAGGTGATCGCGGTCCTGAACGCCTGCCGCGAACTGAAGGTGCCGATCGTGCCGCGCGGTGCCGGCACCGGCCTGTCCGGCGGCGCGCTGCCGATCGCCGATGGCGTGGTGCTGTCGACCGCCAAGCTGAAGCGCATCCTCGCCGTCGATCCGCTGGCGCGCACCGCCGTGGTGCAGCCGGGCGTACGCAACCTGGCGATCTCGGAAGCGGCGGCGCCGCATAGCCTGTACTACGCGCCCGATCCATCGTCGCAGATCGCCTGCACCATCGGCGGCAACGTCGCCGAGAATTCCGGCGGCGTGCACTGCCTGAAGTACGGACTGACCGTGCACAACGTGCTGCGCGTGCGGATGGTGACCATCGACGGCGAGGTGGTCGAACTCGGCGGCACCGCACCGGATGCGCCCGGACTCGACCTGCTGGCGGTGTTCATCGGTTCCGAAGGCATGCTCGGCATCGTCACCGAAGTCACGGTCAAGCTGGTGCCGAAACCGCAGGCGGCGCGCGTGATCATGGCGTCGTTCGACGACGTCGTGAATAGCGGCGATGCGGTGGCTGCCGTGATCGCCGCCGGCATCATCCCGGCCGGGCTGGAAATGATGGACCGCACCAGTTCGCGCATGGTCGAGCCGTTCGTCCAGGCCGGCTATGACACCGACGCTGCGGCGATCCTGCTATGCGAGTCGGACGGTACCGCCGAAGAAGTGGAAGAGGAAATCGCCCGCATGAGCGCGGTGCTGGCCGCCGCCGGCGCCACCCGCCTCGAAGTGTCGCAGTCGGAAGCCGAGCGGCTGCGCTTCTGGTCCGGCCGCAAGAACGCATTCCCGGCCGCCGGCCGCATTTCGCCCGACTACTACTGCATGGACGGCACCATCCCGCGCAAGAAGCTGGCCCAGGTGCTGCTCGGCATCGAGGCGATGGAAGCCAAGTACGGCTTGCGCTGCGCCAACGTGTTCCATGCCGGCGACGGCAACCTGCATCCGCTGATCCTGTTCGATGCCAACCTGCCGGGCGAATTCGAGCGCGCCGAACGCTTCGGTGCCGAAATCCTGGAGCTGTGCGTCGAGGTCGGCGGCACCATCACCGGCGAGCACGGCGTCGGCATCGAAAAAATCAATTCGATGTGCGTGCAGTTTTCACCCGAGGAGCGCGAAGCGTTCTTCGGCGTCAAGCGCGCGTTCGATCCGGCCTTCCTGCTGAACCCGGACAAGGCAATCCCGACGCTGGTGCGCTGCGCCGAATACGGCAAGATGCACGTGCGGCGCGGCGCGCTGAAATTCCCCGAGCTGCCGCGCTTCTGACGCTACTGGAATGGACGACATGGAACAGGCATTGCAGCAATTGCGCGCGCGCGTGGCCGATGCCAGCGCGCGGCGCCAGCCCTTGCGCATCATCGGTGGCGGCAGCAAGGACTGGTACGGCGAGCCGCCCGGCGCGGCGGCCGAACTACTGCCGACCGCCGGCTATCGCGGCATCGTCGACTACGAGCCGACCG
>JBATWJ010000224.1:0-6965 GCA_049672545.1 Burkholderiaceae bacterium | reverse complement strand
GGGCCGGCGTGGCCATCGGTGGCATGATCGGGCGCGGACGGAACAGCAGGTTCAACAGCCGGGTGAAGAAGCCTTCCGGCGGCGTCACCAGCACCGGTGCCGGGGCGGGCGCCGCTTCGGGCTGGCGGCGTTCGAACACCGGGGCCGGCTGGTCCGGCGTGATGCCCTTGACCACTGCTTCCTGGCGCGGCCGCGCTTCTTCCTTCTGCCGCTGGCCGTAACTGATGTCGGTGTCGGCCTTTTCCGCCATCGCATAGCTGGCCTGCGGTTCTTCCAGCCGGCTGTCGTCCAGCTTGATGCGTTCCATCTTGTAGTGCGGCGTTTCCAGGTGCTTGTTGGGGATCAGCACCACCGTCACCCGGTGCCGGGTTTCGATCTTCAGGATTTCACCGCGCTTTTCATTCAGCAGAAAGGCGGCGACGTCGACCGGCGCCTGCACGTGGATCGCCGCCGAGTTTTCCTTCATCGCCTCTTCCTGGATGATGCGCAGGACCTGCAGCGCCGACGATTCGGTATCGCGGATGTGGCCGGTGCCGTTGCAGCGCGGGCAGGTCACGTGACTGCCTTCCGACAGCGAAGGCCGCAGGCGCTGGCGCGACAGCTCCATCAGGCCGAAGCGCGAGATCTTGCCCATCTGCACGCGGGCGCGGTCATAGTGCAGCGCATCCTTCAGGCGGGTTTCGACTTCGCGCTGGTTCTTGGAATTCTCCATGTCGATGAAGTCGATCACGATCAGCCCGCCCAGGTCGCGCAGGCGCAGCTGGCGTGCCACTTCATCGGCCGCTTCCAGGTTGGTGTTGAAGGCGGTGGTCTCGATGTCGGAACCGCGCGTGGCGCGCGCCGAGTTGACGTCGACCGACACCAGCGCCTCGGTATGGTCGATCACGATCGCGCCGCCGGACGGCAGCGGTACCGTGCGCGAGTAGGCGGTTTCGATCTGGTGCTCGATCTGGAAGCGCGAGAACAGCGGCACGTCGTCGCGGTAGCGTTTCACGCGATGCACCATATCGGGCATCACGTGGGTCATGAACTGCTGCGCCTGTTCGTAGATGTCGTCGGTGTCGATCAGGATTTCGCCGATGTCCGGCTGGAAATAGTCGCGGATCGCGCGGATCACCAGCGAGGATTCCTGATAGATCAGGAAGGCGCCCGGCGCCGACTGGCCGGCGCCTTCGATCGCGCGCCACAGCTGCATCAGGTAGTTCAGGTCCCACTGCAGCTCGTCGACGTTGCGGCCGATGCCGGCGGTGCGCGCGATCACCGACATGCCGGACGGCAGGTCGAGCTTGTCCATGGTTTCGCGCAATTCCTGCCGGTCTTCGCCTTCGACCCGGCGCGAGACGCCGCCGCCGCGCGGGTTGTTCGGCATCAGCACCAGGTAGCGGCCGGCCAGCGACACGAAGGAGGTCAGCGCCGCGCCCTTGTTGCCGCGCTCTTCCTTTTCGATCTGGACCATGATTTCCTGGCCCTCGCGCAAGGCTTCCTTGATCGACGCGTTGCGCACGTCGACGCCTTCCTTGAAGTAGCTGCGCGCCACTTCCTTGAATGGCAGAAAGCCGTGCCGCTCTTCGCCGTAATTGACGAAGCAGGCTTCCAGCGACGGTTCGATGCGGGTGATGACGCCTTTGTAGATGTTGGACTTGCGCTGCTCGCGTCCGGCGGTTTCGATATCGATGTCGATCAGCTTTTGACCGTCGACGATGGCAACGCGCAACTCTTCCTGCTGCGTTGCATTGAACAACATGCGTTTCATGTTTCACTCCGTGGCCCGCGGGCCTCTGGATGCCGCCCCGCTGAAGCTGGCGGCAAAAGTACAGGGATGTACGCGCGGAAGGAGTGTCTGGCGGAAGGGCGCTGCTGCGGTGCCCGGCAGGCTATGCCGGCATCGCAATCGGGCGCGGATGCGATTGAGCCGGATGCCGGATGCCGGGCCCGGCTGCTTCCGGCGCATCCGAACGTCCGGACGCGCCGCCAGCGGCGGCAGGGTGTGGGCAAACTGGTTGAGCCAAACGAGACATAGGGTTCAGCAGAGGCGGCAAACGGGGTTCGACTGCATCGGCCGGCAAGCGCCGCAAGCATGAAGCGAGAGGCTTGCCGGATTTATCCTGGTATTCCAAACATTCCGGTCCAACATCGGTGCGCGCTGTCCGGCTGCAACTGCGGTGCGGCCTGGATTCGCGCAGAGATGATGCATACACGTCTTTTCCCTCAAATTTGCAAATTGGCGAGGCTGAGGAAAGTGCCCCTGTGTAGAATGTGCTTTTTATTCTTACACTGCGCCACGGCCTTATGACTGCGGCGAAACAATTATATATTCAAAATGAAGGACTTAGCGAGATTTTATGAGAAGCCGGCGCAAACAGCGCCCGCTTCCGCGCCATCCGGCGCCTCGCTCGCGGTCCGGCATCTGCACATTTCCGGCGAAGAGGCCGGCCAGCGCATCGACAATTTCCTGCTGCGGATATGCAAGGGCGTGCCGAAAAGCCATGTCTATCGCGTGCTGCGGTCCGGCCAAGTGCGCGTCAACAAGGGGCGCATCGACCCTACCTATCGCCTGCAGCAGGACGACGTGGTGCGCGTGCCGCCGCTGCGCGTGGCGGAAGCGCCGCAACGCTTCGTGCCCGGCGCCGAGTTCGCGGTGCTGCTGGAAGACGCGCACCTGCTGGCGATCGACAAGCCGGCCGGCGTCGCCGTGCATGGTGGCTCCGGCGTCAGTTTCGGCGTCATCGAGCAACTGCGGGCGGCACGTCCGCAGGCCCGTTTCCTGGAACTGGTGCACCGGCTCGACCGCGACACTTCCGGCATCCTGCTGCTGGCCAAGAAACGCTCGGCGCTGACGCACCTGCACGCGCAGATGCGCGACGGCCGGATCGACAAGCGCTACCTGGCGCTGGTGCACGGCGACTGGAAACACAAGATTCAGCACGTGCGCTTGCCGCTGTTCAAGTACACCACTGCCGACGGCGAGCGGCGCGTACGGGTGCAGGAAGACGGCCAGGCCGCGCACACGGTGTTCCGGCGCCTCGGCCGCTACGGCGACTTCACGCTGCTGGAAGCCGAGCTGAAGACCGGGCGCACGCACCAAATCCGCGTGCATCTGGCGGCGAGCGGCTTTTCGATCGTCGGCGACGAAAAATACGGCGATTTCGGCCTGAACCGCGCGCTGCACAAGGCGCAGCCGGGCCGCGCCGCGTTCAAGCGCATGTTCCTGCACGCGCATCGGATCCGCTTCGCGCACCCGGACTCCGGCCAGGAGGTCGCGCTATGCGCGCCGTTGCCGCCGGAATGCGCACATTTTTTGAACAGCCTGGAACAGGCCGCGACCCCGAACGCTTGAGCGGCGGGCGCCGGAAACGGAAGGAGTGGGCGGTCATGGCCGCCGGAAACATGGTAAGAAAGCAATTCGATCTGATCGTCTTCGACTGGGATGGCACGCTGATGGACAGCACGACCGCCATCGTCCGCTGCATTCAGGCGTCGGCCCGCGATCTCGGCTTCCCGGTCCCGTCGGAAGAAGTGGCGGCGCACGTGATCGGGCTCGGACTGCAGGAAGCGCTGCAGCTGGCGGTGCCGCAAATGGAGCCGAAGCATTACGCGCGCATGGTGGAGCGCTACCGCTACCACTATCTGACCCAGGATCATGAGCTGAACCTGTTCGCCGGCGCCGCCGCCATGCTGGCGGAACTGTCGCAGGCCGGCTATTTCCTGGCGGTGGCCACCGGCAAAAGCCGGGTCGGGCTGAACCGGGCGCTGGACGCGGTCAAGCTATTGTCCTTCTTCGACGCCACCCGTTGCGCCGACGAAACCTTTTCCAAGCCGCATCCGGCGATGCTGCAGGAATTGACGCGCGAACTCGGGCAGGACATGAAGCGCACGCTGATGATCGGCGACACCACGCACGACCTGCTGATGGCGGCCAATGCCGGCGCCGCCGGCGTGGCGGTGCACTACGGTGCCCATCCGCCGCACGAACTGGCGGCGCTGAATCCGCTGTATGCCGCCGATTCGGTCGGCGGACTGCATTCCTGGCTGCTGGAACACGCGTAATGCCGGCCGATGCACTGATTCCGGTTTGCGCGTCGGAACAAGTGGCCGAGCGCGGCAAGGGCATGCGCTTTCCGGTCACGGCCGGCGGCGAGGCGCGGACCGGCTTCGTGATCCGCCACAACCACGTCGTCCACGGCTATCTGAACCGCTGCGCGCACGTGCCGATCGAGCTGGACTGGGCGGAAGGCGAATTCTTCGAATCCGGCGGTCTGTATCTGATGTGTTCGACGCATGGCGCGATCTACCTGCCGGAAAGCGGCGCCTGTGCCGGCGGTCCGTGTCGCGGCGGCCGGCTGCATCCGATCGTGGTGCTGGAGCGAGACGGCTGGATCTATTGGCAACCGGACGATTATGTAAGGCCCGCGACGGCATGAGCCGTGGCGTAACCACACCGAGCGACGACGATGAGCACTGATCCCTTCGATTCCGGCCCGCAATCGCAGGCCGCCGGCCCCGTGCCCAAGAGCGGCTGGGAGCGCGAACTGCTGGAAAAACTGGCGTTCGCCTCGCTGCGCGAACAGCGCGCGCGCCGCCGCTGGGGCATTTTCATGAAGCTCTTGACGCTGGCGGTGATCGTGTTCGGACTGTGGCTGGCGTTCGGGCGCAATGTCGTCGAAATGGAAAACATCGAGCGCCACACGGCACTGGTCCAGATCGACGGCACGATCGAGTCGGACGGCAAGGCATCGGCCGATTCGGTGATCGCGGCGCTGGACAAGGCGTATGCGAGCAGCGGCTCGGTCGGCGTGGTGCTGCGCATCAACAGCCCCGGCGGCAGCCCGGTGCAGGCCAGCATGATCAACGACGAGATCGGTCGCCTGCGTCAGGAATATCCGCAAAAGCCGCTGTACGTGGTGGTCGAAGAAATGTGTGCCTCAGGCGGCTATTACATCGCAGTAGCGGCCGACAAGATCTACGTCAACAAGGCCAGCATCGTCGGTTCGATCGGCGTGCTGATGGATGGCTTCGGCTTTCCGGGACTGATGGAAAAGCTCGGCGTCGAGCGGCGCCTGCTGACCGCCGGCGAAAACAAGGGCTTCCTTGACCCGTTCAGCCCACAGAGCGAGGAACAAAAGAACTATGCGTTGCAAATGTTGACCGAAATCCACCAGCAATTCATCGAGGCGGTGCGCAAGGGCCGCGGCGAGCGGCTGAAGGAAACGCCGGAAATGTTTTCCGGCCTGTTCTGGACCGGTGCGCGCGCGATCGAGATGGGGCTGGCGGACGGCTTCGGCACTGTCGACACGGTCGCGCGCGACCTGTTCAAGGCCGAAGACATCGTTGACTACACGCAGCAGGAAGGCTTGCCGGAGCGGGTGCTGAAGAAGTTCGGCGCTGCCGTCGGCAACGGCGCGGTCAAGGCGCTGTCGCCGATGCATGCGCCGGCGCTGCGCTGAGCGGAAAAGGGACGGCGCCCAGCACCCTTGCAACTTTACGGCGCTATCCTATAGTGAAGGTGTCTGCAGCATCACGGAGGATCGCATTATCGAAAACCGAATCGTTCACCCTGCCTGTATCGACGGCATCCGGTGACGCAGATCCGCCTGGCGGCCTGGTCCGGATGCGCAAATTGACCGCATCGAACGCGGATAAGAGAGTATCCCGATACTCTCGATGAATTGGAAATCCAAGTAGACAAAACGACGGTGCAATGCCGTCGTTTTGTTTTTGGTAGCCGCGCCTAGGCGGCCAGCAACAGGAAGACGGTTGGTTTCTTGTGCAGATCGGGCGTGCGCGCGGCCAACTCGGCCTTCCAGGCGGCCGCCGTCTGCGTCTTTACCGATTCGGTGGCGAGCGTGAGATCGGTCGCCACGCAGATCAGGGTGTGCGAATGGCAGCCGGCGCACAGGGCTGCCAGCAGCGCATGGTTGCGATAAGGCGTTTCGATGAACAGCTGGGTCTGGCGTTCCTGGTGCGAGCGCTCTTCCAGGAGCCGGATGCGCTTGGCGCGCTGCGCAGCATCGGTCGGCAGGTAGCCGTGGAAGGCGAAGCTCTGGCCGTTCAATCCGCTCGCCATCAAGGCCAGCAGCAGCGACGACGGCCCGACCAGCGGCCGTACCGCGATGTCGCGCGCGTGCGCCAGTCGCACCAGGTCGGCACCAGGATCCGCCACTGCCGGCACCCCGGCTTCCGAAATCAGGCCGGCGTCGCGCCCGGCCAGCAGCGGCGCCAACAGGGCCGGCAAGGCGCCGGCCGGGGTATGGACGTGCAGCTCGGCAATCTCGATTTCCTGCAGCGGCCGGGCCAACGGCGCGCGCTGGCCGAGCAGCTTCAAGAAGGCGCGCGTGGTCTTGGCGTTCTCGGCGATGAAACAGTCGAGCCGGCGCGCGATCTGCTGCACCTGATCTGGGATCAGCGTCGCCAGCGGATCGACTTGCGCTGGATCAGCTGGGCCGAGGGTGTTCGGGATCAGGTAGAGGGTGCCGGCCATAGGGTATCGGTCATTTCAATATACTGGATAGTGTATTTTTGAAGCGGCACGTTGAATATGCGGTATCGGCACAAAAAACGGCATACTCCTGGCTAATTGGAAAAGAACTGGATGCCGGCACGGCGCAGCATCGAGGTCAGCGCGATCAGCGGCAGGCCGGTCAGTGCGGTCGGGTCGGTGCTTTCGATGCTTTCCAGCAAGGCGATGCCGAGCCCTTCGTTCTTGGCGCTGCCGGCGCAATCATAGGGCTGCTCGATGCGCAGGTACGCATCCAGTTCGGCGTCCGGCAGGTCACGGAAGACGACCACGCTTTGCACGTCGACGCGTTGCAGCGGGACGCTGGCCGCGTGGCGCCCGTCGGCCAGGCACAGCGCCGTGTGGAACACTACCCGCCGCCCGCGCAAAGCCTGCAGCTGCTGCAACGCGCGCTGGTGCGAGCCGGGTTTGCCGATCTGCGCGCCGTCCACGGTGGCGACCTGGTCGGAGC
>JBATWJ010000223.1:0-25850 GCA_049672545.1 Burkholderiaceae bacterium | reverse complement strand
CCGCCGCACCGGCCCGTGTAGCGGCCGCGCCGCCAGCGCCGACAAGCAAAAAGCCGGCCGCCGACGCCACTTCCTTCAAGGCTGCGGAAGCCGACACCGCATCGAGCCGCCGCAACCGCACCACCCCGCCACTGGCGCGTAACGATACTGCGGCCGACGCCGCCCAGCGCGACGGCAGCCGCGAGCGTTCGCTGACGCCGCTGATGATCGCGCAATGCGAAAGCATGAGCAGCGCCGACCAGCGTGCGCAATGCAAGCGCGAGGTGTGCTACGGCAAATGGGGCCAGTACGGCTGTCCCTCCTATTCCGGCGCCGTGGTCCAGTAACGCCCGGCCCGCGTCCCCTTTTCCTAGTTTGCTCCCTTCCCTGTTGGTTGCCGCAGCGCACAAAAAGCTTGTTACAATAATCCCTATTGATGATAGGGTTATTGATGGCCATCGAACTTTTCAACGACGGCACCCACCAGTGCCTGATGTTTGCCGACCTGACCGATGACGACGCCGGCGAATCGGTGCAGTCGAACCAGTTTTTGATCGTGCGCGAAGGCAACGGCATCCTGCTCGATCCGGGCGGGACCCTCGGCTACAACGAGTTGTACATGGCGATGAACCGCTATTTCCCGCCGAAGCAGTTGAAATACGTGTTCGCGTCGCATGCCGACCCCGACATCATCGCGTCGCTACCGCGCTGGCTATCCGGTTCCGAAACCCAGCTGCTGATTTCGCGCGTGTGGTCGCGCTTCGTACCGCATTTCTGCCCGCAGGGAAAAACCAGGGCCGCATCGTCGCGCTGCCGGATGAAGGCACGCTGCTGCCGTTCGGCGGCGCCACCTTCCAGATCCTGCCGGCGCATTTCCTGCACGCCGAAGGCAACCTGCAGTTCTTTGATCCGGTCAGCCGCATCCTGTTTTCCGGCGACATGGGCGCGTCGATGCTGCCGGCCGCGCTGGCCGGCCAGCCGGTCGCCAACTTCGAGCAGCACCTGCCGTTCATGCGCGGCTTCCATCGCCGCTACATGGTCTCCAACAAGGTATGCCGTTACTGGGCCGACATGGTGCGCCGGCTCGACCCGGACATGATCGTGCCGCAACATGGCGCGCCGCTGAAAGGTCGGCCGCTGATCGCCGAATTCCTCGACTGGATCGAAGGGCTGGCCTGCGGCGTCGACCTGATGACGCAGGATATGTACGTGCCGCCGCACAGCGTTAACTTCACCGCCTGACCGCGCGGCCGGCACTGCCGGCGCGGCTGACGCCACTGACGCTGCCGCCTCGATTGGGTATCATTCCGGGCTTGTTTTTTTCTTCCCCGGAACGATTTCTCCATGCTGCCCTCGATCGAACAACGTCTCGCGCTTGAACTTGCCGCCAAACCGGCCCAGGTGGCAGCCGCCGTCGCCCTGCTGGACGAGGGTGCCACAGTCCCCTTCATCGCCCGCTACCGCAAGGAAGCGACCGGCGGCCTCGACGACATCCAGCTGCGCCTGCTGGAAGAACGCCTGCGCTACCTGCGCGAACTGGAGGAGCGGCGCGCAACGATCCTGGCCTCGATCGAGGAACAGGGCAAGCTGACGCCGGAACTGCACGACGCCATCGCCCACGCCGAAGACAAGACGCGGCTGGAAGACTTGTACCTGCCGTACAAGCCGAAGCGCCGCACCAAGGCGCAGATCGCCGCCGAAGCCGGCCTGACCGAGCTGGCCGATGCCTTGCTGGCCGATCCGGCACTGAACCCAGAGGAAGAAGCGGCCAAGTACCTGAAGCCGGCGTTTACCACCGCCAACGGCGACAATCCCGGCGTGGCCGACGCCAAAGCGGCGCTGGACGGCGCACGCCAGATCCTGATGGAGCGCTTCGCCGAAGACGCGACCCTGCTGCAAGCCCTGCGCGAATACCTGGGCGAACACGGCGTGGTGGAATCGAAGGTGATCGACGGCAAGCAGGACGCCGGCGAAAAATTCGCCGACTATTTCGATTATTCGGAAACCCTGGGCACCATTCCCTCGCACCGCGCGCTGGCCCTGTTCCGCGGCCGCCGCGAAGAAATCCTGGCGGTGGCGCTGCGCCTCGACAGCGAAGAAGAAAAACCGAAATGGGACGCGCCGCACAATCCCTGCGAAGGCCGCATCGCGGCGCGCTTCGGCATCCGCAACCAAGGCCGGCCCGCCGACAAGTGGCTGGCCGACACCGTGCGCTGGGCCTGGCGCGTCAAGGTGTTCATGCACCTGGAAACCGAATTGATGACCGCCCTGCGCGAAAAGGCCGAAGTCGAAGCGATCAACGTCTTCGCGCGCAACCTGAAGGCTTTGCTGCTGGCAGCGCCGGCCGGCCCGCGCGCCACCATGGGGCTCGACCCCGGCCTGCGCACCGGGGTCAAGGTGGCGGTGGTGGACGCCACCGGCAAGGTGGTCGACACCCACACCATCTACCCGCACCAGCCGAGAAACGACTGGGACGGCGCGCTGCATACGCTGGCGCAGCTGGCGGAAAAGCACCAGGTGGCGCTGATTTCGATCGGCAACGGCACCGCCTCGCGCGAAACCGACAAGCTGGCGCAAGACCTGATCAAGCTGCGGCCGGAACTGAAGCTGACCAAGATCGTGGTGTCGGAAGCCGGCGCCTCGGTGTATTCGGCTTCGGAATTCGCCTCCAGGGAATTACCGGAACTGGACGTCTCGCTGCGCGGCGCGGTGTCGATCGCGCGCCGCCTGCAGGACCCGCTGGCGGAGCTGGTGAAGATCGATCCGAAATCGATCGGCGTCGGCCAGTACCAGCACGACGTCGGCCAGGCCCAGCTGGCGCGTTCGCTCGACGCCGTGGTCGAGGATTGCGTGAACGCGGTCGGGGTCGACGTCAACACCGCCTCGGCGCCGCTGCTGGCGCGCGTCTCCGGCTTGAATTCGAGCGTGGCGCAGGCAATCGTCAGCACCCGCGACATGAAGGGCATGTTTGCCTCGCGTGCCGCGCTGCGCGCGGTGCCGCGCCTGGGCGACAAGACTTTCGAGCAGGCTGCCGGCTTCCTGCGCATCATGAATGGCGACAATCCGCTCGACGCCTCGGCGGTGCACCCGGAATCCTATCCGCTGGTGGAAAAAATCCTGGCCGACATCCAGAAGGACGTCAAAGGTGTGATCGGCGACGGCAAGCTGCTGAAGTCGCTCAATCCGGCCAAGTACGCGGATGAGAAATTCGGCGTGCCGACGATTTCCGACATCTTGAAGGAACTGGAAAAGCCGGGCCGCGATCCGCGCCCCGAATTCGTCACCGCCACCTTCAAGGAAGGCGTCGAGGAGATCCGCGACCTACGCCCCGACATGATCCTGGAAGGCGTGGTCACCAACGTCGCCGCGTTTGGCGCCTTCGTCGATATCGGCGTGCACCAGGATGGGCTGGTGCATATCTCGGCACTGTCGAACACCTTCGTCAAGGATCCGCACACGGTGGTGAAAGCTGGCCAAGTGGTGAAAGTGAAGGTGCTGGAAGTCGACGAAAAGCGCAAACGCATCGCGCTGACCATGCGCCTGTCGGACACGCCGCCAGCCAACGGCAAAGGCGCGGGCGCGCAGGCACCGCAGCGCGGCGACCGTAACGACGGCAAGCGCCTGGCGCAGCACCAGCAGCGAACGCAGCCGGCACCCAACAATGCGATGGCGGCGGCCTTTGCAAAACTGAAAACCTAGCCCGCCTGGAGATCCGCTGACTGCCCCACCGCTGGCTCCCGCCGCCACCACCAGCTCCCCTTCAGCAGACACCCATACTCCCGCTCTCCCAAAGGGTGGCGGCGCGCGGACACAAGCTCGCGCGCGCCGCCACCGTCCCCATGTAACACTTTTTCAACACTCTACGTAACATCCACAATACCTCGGCGCAGGGCGCATGGGTAAGCTCAGGCCGCGAGTCCGAAATCACCGTTTCGCTCGCGCTACTCCAATAATCAATCGAACCTGAGAGACCATTTTGATGCTTCACCCCACTACCGAACTGCGCCTGAAACAAATCGGCGTCATCGTTACCTTGGCGTTGTCCAGCGCCTTGGCGAGCGCCAAGGATCCGGTCAATGTGCACGCCGCCGAGAAAATCGGCACGGTGCAGCAGGTGTACGACGGCGCGTTGTTCCCGGACGTCCAGGTCAACACCTTCCGCAATATCGACCGCCTGTTCTCCACCCGTACCGTCATGCACGGCGCCAAGGTCTACCCGCTGCCGGCCAGCGACAAGCCGCTGAAAAATTTCAAGTTCAGCTCCAACGGCAAGGATTACGACCTGTACGATTATGTGTCGCTGAACCGTGTCAGCGGCTTGCTGGTGCTGAAGGACGGCAAGATCGCGCTTGAGAATTACCAGCTCGGCAATAGCGAACAAACGCGCTGGATGTCGATGTCGGTAGTGAAGTCGATCACGGCTACGCTGATCGGCGCGGCGATCAAGGACGGCCATATCAAGAGCATCGACGATCCGATCATCAACTATCTGCCGCAACTCAAGGGCAGCGCCTACGATGGCGTCTCGGTGCGCAATCTGCTGCAGATGGCGTCCGGCGTGCAGTGGAATGAAGCGTATACCGACCCCAACTCGGATCGCCGCAAGATGCTCGAAGTCCAAAATGCGCAGACGCCGGGAGGCGTGCTGCAATTGATGGCCAAGCTGCCGCGTGCGGCCGCCCCGGGCACGCGCTGGAACTACAGCACGGGCGAAACGCAGGTCGCCGGCGCCCTGGTGCGCGCCGCGGTCGGCAAGCCGGTGGCGCAATATCTGTCGGAACGCATCTGGACCAAGTTCGGCATGGAATCGGACGCCACCTGGTGGCTGGAGTCGCCCGACGGGCTGGAAGTGGGCGGCAGCGGTCTGTCGGCCACCCTGCGCGACTATGGCCGCTTCGGCCTGTTCCTGCTCGGCGGCGGCAAGGCCGGTGGCGAGCAAATCCTGCCCGACGGCTGGATCAAGGAAGCCAGCAGTCCGAAGATGGTGGACGGCAAGCTGGTGAACTACGGTTACATGCTGTGGCCGATTCCCAATGCCGCCGGCACCATCAACGAAGGCGCCTTCGAAGCCCGTGGCATCTTCGGCCAGCACATTTACATGAACCCCAAGGAAAACGTGGTGGTCGTGGTCTGGAGCGCCTTGCCCAAGCCGCAGGGCAAAGCGACCGTCGGCGACAATGACTTCTTCGCGGCGGTTTCGCAAGCGGTGCGTTAAGCCTCCGCTGATGCGGTCGGCGCCCTGCCGACCGCAGGGTAAATCCACCGGGAAGGGGGACGGCAACCGGCTCCCTTGACCGGCTAGGCTTCCCGCCCGATTGACGACGCTTCCCTACGCCGGCGCCGCGTTTTCCCTATAATGGCAGGCTTCAGAATTCATTTTTTAAGGGTGCGCCATGAGCGACGTGCAAGCCTGGATCAAGGAAACCGTAACCCAACACCCGTTCGTATTGTTCATGAAGGGCACCGCGCAATTCCCGCAATGCGGCTTTTCCAGCCGCGCGGTGGAGTTGCTGAAAGCCTCCGGCGTCGACAACCTGGTCACCGTCAACGTGCTGGACGACCCGGAGGTACGGCAGGGCATCAAGGATTATTCGAACTGGCCGACCATTCCGCAGCTGTACGTGAAAGGTGAATTCGTCGGCGGTTCCGACATTCTGACCGAGATGTACAACTCCGGCGAACTGCAGACTCTGGTCAAGGCTGCTTGACGCCGCCCTACCCTTGAGCGCGCCCGCCGCCCACCCGCAGCGCCTGATCGTCGCCATCACCGGCGCCACTGGCGTCGCCTATGGCGTGCGGCTGTTGCAGGTATTGCAGCCGATCGAGCAGGTCGAAAGCCATCTGGTGCTGTCGGATGCCGGCGTCTTGACGCTGCATCAGGAACTCGGCATCAAGCGCAAGGAGGTCGAGGCACTGGCCGATGTTACCTACAGCGTGCGCGACGTCGGCGCCACCATCGCCAGCGGCGCCTTCGATACTGCTGGCATGATCGTCGCCCCGTGCTCGATGAAGACCCTGGCCTCGGTCGCGCATGGCCTGTCCGACAACCTGATCGCGCGCGCTGCCGACGTTGTGCTGAAGGAGCGGCGCCGGCTGCTGCTGATGGTGCGCGAAACCCCGTTCAATCTGGCCCACCTGCGCAACATGACCGCAGTCACAGAGATGGGCGGCATCGTCTACCCGCCGCTGCCCGCCTTCTACCAGCATCCGCCCGACATCGCAACGATGATCGACCACACGGTTGGGCGCGTGCTCGACCTGTTCGCGATTCCGCACGAATTGACGCCACGCTGGAGCGGCATCCAGCCTGTCTGAACAGCAGCCGGCGCCGCCAGCAAAAAGGCTCGACGACCAATGGTCGTCGAGCCTTTTTCATTGTCTGGTGCCGGCTGCAGGACTTGAACCCGCCACCCCATGATTACAAATCATGTGCTCTACCAGATGAGCTAAGCCGGCGAAACGGAGCGGTATTGTACGTTATTTGATTCGGGTCAAGGTCGGCCGTCCGCCCTTTTTCGGCGGTTCCGGCTCATTGTCGGAGCCGCCATCCGGCTCACCTTCCGGTTCGGGCGCCGGCGGCGGCACCGATGCCAGCGTCGGCGCCTGCACGCTGGCCGGGGCCGGCTCTTCAGCCGGCGACGGCGTCAGCTTCGACACTTCGAACGCCATACCCTGACCGTTTTCGCGCGCATAGATGGCGATTACGTTGTCTACCGGCACCAGCACGTCGCGCGCGACGCCGCCGAAGCGGGCGCTGAAATGGATGCTGTCATTGTCCAGCTTCAAGCCGCTGGTGGCTTCGAAGCTGATGTTGAGCACGATCTCGCCGTTCTTGACGAACTGCATCGGCACCCGGGTGTTGGCATCGACCATCGCCGCCAGGTATGGCGTATAGCCGTTGTCAGTGCACCATTCGTAGATGGCGCGCAGCAGATAGGGCTTGGTGGAGGTTTCGGGCATGGCTATAGGACTGGAGCGGCGGGAACAAGGTTCGCGTCGCTTCCCGCCGCAGGTGGAAGGAGGGAAGCGGCGCGCGCATCATCACACCGTCTAGCGGCGCATCACCTTTTCCGACGGCGTCAGCGCTTCGATGTAAGCCGGACGCGAAAAGATGCGCTCGGCATATTTCAGCAGCGGCGCTGCCGTCTTCGACAGGTCGATGCCATAGTGGTCGAGGCGCCACAGCAGCGGCGCGATCGCCACGTCGAGCATCGAAAATTCGTCGCCCAGCATGTATTTGTTCTTCAGGAACAGCGGTGCCAGCGTGGTCAGGCGGTCGCGGATTTCGGCACGCGCCTTTTCCTGGCTTTTTTCGGCGCCGCGGCTCTTGTCGTTTTCCAGCGTATGGACGTGGACGAACAATTCCTTTTCGAAATTGAACAGCATCAGCCGCGCCCGCGCACGCATCAGCGGATCGGCCGGCATCAGTTGCGGATGCGGGAAGCGCTCGTCGATGTATTCGTTGATGATGTTCGATTCGTACAGGATCAGATCGCGCTCGACCAGGATCGGCACCTGGCCGTAGGGATTCATCACGGAAATATCTTCCGGCTTGTTGAACAGGTCGACATCCCGCACTTCGAAATCCATGCCTTTTTCGAACAGGACCAGGCGGCAGCGCTGTGAAAAGGGGCAGGTCGTGCCCGAATAGAGAACCATCATGTTTGCAGTCCCTTAGAAACAAAAGGGTGAGACGTATGGCGGCTCACCCCTGAAACATGCGTCCGCCAGATGCGGACGCATTCAATCCGATTGCGGCAAGGCCGGCCGCGGCGCTTACTTGACTTCTCTCCAGTAGGAGGCGTTCAAGCGCCATGCCAGGAACAGGAACAGTCCCAGGAACAGCAGCACCCAGACGCCGAGGCGCTGGCGGGTTTCCTGCGCCGGTTCCGCCATCCACGTCATATACGACACCAGGTCGGCGACTGCGGCATCATATTCGACATTGCTCATCTGCCCCGGTTTGACCTGCTCGAAGCCGGCAAACTTGTGCACCGTCTTGCCCTCCTCGTGCGGATCCTTCTGCTCGACGAACTTGGCGCTGCGCACGCCCTGCAACTCCCACAGCGCATGCGGCATCGCCACGCTCGGGTAGACCAGGTTGTTCCAGCCGGTCGGGCGCGTATCGTCCTTATAGAAAGTGCGCAGGTAGGTGTACAGATAGTCCGGACCGGAGCCGGCTTCCGACGCCTTGGCGCGCGCGATCACCGACAGATCCGGCGGCGTGGTGCCGAACCACTTCTTGCCGTCTTCCGGCGTCATCGCGGTTTTCATCAGATCGCCGACCTTATCGCTGGTAAACAGCAGATTGTTCTTGATCTGCTCTTCCGACAGGCCGATGTCACGCAGCCGGTTGTAGCGCATCGCCGACGCCGAGTGGCAGTTCAGGCAGTAGTTGACGAACAGCTTGGCGCCATGCTGCAGCGCCGCGATGTCGCGCGTATGGTCGGGAGCGCGATCAAGCGGGAACCCGCCTTCGGCGGCCAGCGCCAGTACCGGCAGCAAGACCAGCGCCGCGATCAGTTTTTTCAGCGATTTCATGATTCTGTTGTCCCTTCGCGCTTAATGCGGATGATACGTGACTCGTTCCGGCACCGGCTTGAAGGTACCGCTGCGGCTCCACCACGGCATCAGCAGGAAGAAACCGAAGTAGATGAAGGTGCAGATCTGCGCCACCAGCGTGCGACCGGCGGTCGGCGGCAGCGTGCCCAGATAGCCGAGCACCAGGAAGGCGACGCCGAACACCAGGTAGAGGTACTTGTGCCAGTCGGGGCGATAGCGGATCGACTTGGCCGGGGCCGAATCCAGCCACGGCAGCAGCGCCAGGATCATGACCGACACGCCCATCAGCACCACGCCCCAGAACTTGGCGTCGAACACCAGCATGCCGAGGATCACCACCAAGCCGATCACGGCGGCCGCGATCTTGGTCGTGCTGCGCAGCTTGGAGCGCACGAAGATCAGCGCCACGTAGGCGGCGACGCCGGCGATCAGCCAGTACATGAAGTCGGACGTGGTCGCACGCAGAATCGAGTAGAACGGTGTGAAGTACCAGACCGGCGCGATGTGCGGCGGTGTCTTCAGCGGATCGGCCGGGATGAAGTTGTTGTACTCGAGGAAGTAGCCGCCCATTTCCGGTGCGAAGAAGACCACTGCCGAAAACACGATCAGAAACACCGCCGCCGCCATCACGTCATGCACCGTGTAGTACGGGTGGAACGGAATGCCGTCCAGCGGGATGCCGTTGGCGTCGGTCTTTTCCTTGATCTCGACGCCGTCCGGATTGTTCGAGCCCACTTCATGTAGCGCGACGATGTGCGCGACCACCAGGCCGATCAGGATCAGCGGGATCGCGATCACGTGGAATGAGAAGAAACGGTTCAGAGTCGCATCCGACACCACATAGTCGCCGCGGATCCACAGCGACAGGTCCGGGCCGATGAACGGGATCGCGCCGAACAGGTTGACGATCACCTGCGCGCCCCAGTACGACATCTGGCCCCACGGCAGCAGGTAGCCGAAGAAGGCTTCGGCCATCAGGCACAGGAAGATGGCGACGCCGAATAGCCATACCAGTTCGCGCGGCTTGCGATAGGAACCGTACAGCAGGCCGCGCAGCATATGCAGGTAAACCACGATGAAGAAGGCCGAAGCGCCAGTCGAGTGCATGTAGCGCACCAGCCAGCCCCAGGGCACGTCGCGCATGATGTATTCGACCGAGGCGAACGCCAGCGTCGCATCCGGCTTGTAGTGCATCACCAGGAAGATACCGGTGACGATCTGGATCACCAGCACCAGCAGCGCCAGCGAGCCGAATGCATACCAGAAGTTGAAGTTCTTCGGTGCGTAGTATTCGGAGACATGCGCCTTCCAGGTGGCGGATAGCGGGAAACGGGCGTCGATCCAGTTCAACGCCTTGTCGGCCAGCGGCGCGTCAGCGGGCAGTTTCTTTTCTTGGAATGCCATGATTACGCCTCACCCTTTTCGTCTTTGCCGATCACCAGCTTGTTATCGCCTTCGTACATGTAGCGCGGCACTTCGAGATTGTCCGGCGCCGGCTTGTTCTTGAACACGCGGCCGGCGAGATCGAAGGTCGAGCCATGGCACGGGCACAGAAAGCCGCCCTGCCAGTCGTCCGGCAGCGACGGCTGGGCGCCCGTCTGGAACTTCGAGATCGGCGAGCAACCCAGATGACTGCAAATGCCGACCACAACCAGGATTTCCGGCTTGATCGAGCGGTACTCGTTATGCGCGTATTCCGGCGTCGCGGCAAATTCGGTACGGTCGGAATTGGGGTCGGCGACTTCGCCGTCGGTCTTCTTCAGTGAAGCCAGCATTTCCGGCGAGCGCTTCAGGATCCATACCGGCTTGCCACGCCATTCGACGGTCTTCATCGCACCCACAGCAAGGTCGGAAATGTCCACCTCGACCGGCGCGCCGGCCGCCTTCGCCCGCTCCGATGGCTGAAAGGTAGAGACAAAGGCTCCCGCCGTTGCCAGCCCGGCCACGCCGCCTGCCGCGCATGTTGCGACCAGCAAGCCACGTCGGCCCGGATCGACCTGCTTTTCGTTACTCATACCAACCCCAATCAGTCAAGATGCGAAATATGCGTGAAACTTCTAGCAACCTTAGATTATAACGGAGCGCAACATCGTTTTAAAGCGCGTTTTGAATTGGATCGACTTTCCACTATTGCAATAGCCGATTCGCGCCCCCATCTCACGTGCCCTGCACGCAGCGTGATGCGGGACGCGCTTCAGCACCATCATGTCAGACACCTGAGAGCGGCCATTGCGAAGAAGTCATGCTCAACGGAGTGGCGCCGCGCCCAGCTTGCGCCAATAGCATCCTCGTCAGGAACCCGCCGCGTCTGCGCTCGCGCTCAACGGCAGTATCAATAGAAACCGACTGCCGGCCGGGGAAGAGGATACTCGCAGTACGGCATCCATCTGGGCGGCACGAGTCCGCATGTTCGCCAGTCCCCGTCCATGGGTCGCCGCCGACTGGTCCGGATCGAAGCCGCTGCCGTTGTCGCTCAACGACACTTGCACGACGCGGCTCCCGGCCTCCCCTTCCAGGCAGGCTGCGGCCAGATGCGCCTGAGTCGCTCCCGAATGGGCGACCAGATTGGAAAACGCCTCGAACAGGATCATTTGCAAGTCGCGCGAACGCTGAATGGTCCAGGCTGGAATCAACGGCAAGTGAGCCACGTCCCAGCTCAGGGAAATACCGGCCGCCTGCAGGCGCGGCGCCAGCCGGTAGCGCAAGGCGCCGAGCAGCGAACCGATATCGCCATCGGTTTCCTGCATCGCATCCACCGTCAGCTTCAGATGATCCAGCACGTCCTGCAATTCCAGCGCCAGGTCGCTGCGCGATACGGAGGGATTCCGCGCCAGCTGCAGGGCGCCGGCCAGCTGGCTGCCCAGGCCGTCATGCATGTCGCGCATCAGGCGTGCGCGCTCTTCCAGCATGCCGTTCTTTTTCTCGTCGGCGCGCTGGTGGTCGAATATCGTCTGCAACTCGGCCTCGCGTGCCGCCAGTTGGCGCGCCAAGGTCTCGTTCACCTGCGCCAGCGCCAGACGGTCCTTGCGCATGTGCTCGGCAATGACCCAGGCCAGCGTGACGGCGAATACCACCCAGGCGTAGCGCGCCCATGACACCAGGCCATAGCTGGAGCCGAACTTGATCACGATGAAATCACGCACGGCCGCCGCAATCGTCAGGATCACCGCGATGGCCAAGACCCGCCGCTCCAGATTCTCGCTGCGCAGCCCGGCCACCACCACGACCAGCGCGACCGCGACTGCCTGCAACACGATCAGGCCCTGCACCACGGTCCACAGCCACGGCAGGCCGCCCAGCACGGACAACGCGACGGCCGGCACCGAGAGCAGCAACTGCCAGTCGCTCAGGCGCTTGAGCCAGCCCCGATGCCGGCCCACCACTTCCAGGGCGAACTTGCAGATCAATACCGGCGCCAACGCGTAGGCCGAAAAAACCACCACACCCCACCATGGCCACGGCAGCGGCGCGCGAATCAGACAGGTGTCGCTTACCTGCAGCGCCCACAGCAATTCGCCGGATCCGTACAAAATATAGAGAGGATTGCGCTGGCGCAGCCACAGGATCAGCGCCAGCGCACCGAACACCCCGCTGATCACCGCGATCACCAATGCGCCGCCAATACGCCAGCGATAGTCCCGCACATAGCGGACCTGCAGGACGTCGGCATCACCGACCAGCACCGGCGTCAGGCCGGCATGCCGGCCGCCCTGGGCGTCGATGACGATCTGCAGTGTATTGTGCGGCTGCAGCAGGCCGGCCGGAATCGGCACCAGGCGCGGCTCCTTCGAATAATCCTCGTAAGCGTTGTGAGCGCCGACCCGATCGATTTCGGTGCCGTTCAGGCGTACCGCAAAAGTATTGCCGGCGCGAAGCAGATACACGGCCTGGGGCGTGTCGCCGTCGGCGGCGTCGAAACGCAACGTAAACGTTGCCTGACCATCGATCGCGCCCACCGCGGTATCCCAGTTGTAGGGCAGGTTTGTCTCGATGGCCGGAGCAGCCGGCGCTTCCGCCAGATCCACCACCACCGACGCCTGCGTCAGCAAGCGCGGTTCTGCCGCGCCTGCCAGCGCCGACCAGCAGAGCCAGAAACCGCAGACGAAACGCTTCAGCACGCCGGGCAATCTTTCACGCTTTCCGGGCGCGATCCGGGTCGTCGGAAAACTCGAGTCATCCGCGGCCGGCGACGGCAATTCGGAAAACGGCATCGGCGCTGCGCTCCCACCCCGCTATCGGGAAGCCTGCGACCGGCATCGACAAATTTATATAACTTGGGAGTATGTCGAAAATTCTCATGCATGATGCGCGAGACAAGAGTAATGCAAAGGGAGTATATGTCCACATGGATACTACAGCAGTAGAAACCACACGGACAGAATAGCATTGCCCTGTCGCAACCGTCGAACGATTTTACGGTGCGCGGCGGCCGAGCAGGCCGCTTTGCAGCAAGCCCAATTTGTGCGCCTCGAAGACAGCCTCGCTGCGTGAATGCACCGCCAGCTTGCCGTAGATGCTTTTGATATGCGTCTGCACCGTTCCCACCGAGACCGCCAATAGCTGCGCCACCTCGCCATAGGTATAGCCGCGCGCAATCAGATCCAGCGTCTGCGCCTCGCGCCGGGTCAGTCCCATCAGGTCGGCGGCGTCCGACGGCGCGGCATCGCCGGGAAGCGGCGCCTTGACTCGCGCCCGCAGCAACACCTTGCGTGCGATCAGCGGGCTCATCGGCGAGCCACCGGCCCGCAACTCGGTAATGGCGCGCACCACATCCAACTGGTCGGCGTCCTTCAGAAGATAGCCGGAAGCACCCGCCTCGATCGATGACAGGACGTTTTTCTCGTCGCCGAACATGGTGATGACCATGATATCGCAGCGCGGATGGCGGGCGGCGCAAGCGTGGATCACGTCGATTCCGGAACCGTCCGGCAAACCCAGATCGGTCAGCAGGACGTCGGTCGGGTTGGCATCCAGCCAGGCGATCGCCGGCTGCGCCCGCCCGAAGCAGGCGGCCAGCCGGAATCCCGGCTGGCCGTCAAGCGCCGCGCACAGGTGGGTGCGGGTGCGGGGGTCGTCCTCGACGACGACGACCGCTGCTGGGGAAGGCGGCGCAGTAGGTGATGGCGGCATGACGATACGTTAACACGAGACGGCAAGAGCATCGATTCTGCCAACCATAGCAAGCGCCGCCTCCCATGAACATGAGAGGCGGCTTGCCGCGAAGCAAGCCAGACTGCAGCACGTTCCGGCGGTTGGACGACATCCCGGTAGTGGGATCGACCATCCTTGCCCCGCCGGCCGCAATCGCACCCGATTTATCGCTGTTCAGAATTGGGCATCCGATCCGGCGCCCGTGCTCGGCCCGCCAGCAAGAAGCCACCTTCGGCCGCCTTCGGTCGCCGTTTTCCCGCACCAACCAGAGGAGTCGCAAATGAAGTCCAAATTCAAGTACAGCGCCATGGCCAGCCTGGTCCTGGCATCGACACTAACCGCCTGCGGCGGCTCATCGAGCACGGGCGGAGGTGATCAGCCGCCCGCGCCAACCACCATCACGCTCAGCGGCACGGCCGCAACCGGCGCCCCGTTCGCCGACGCCGACATCCGTATTTTCGACAAGACCAATACCGAAGTCGGCCGCGGCACCTCCAAAGCGGACGGCAGCTACTCCATCACGCTGAAAGCCGGCGCCACCGCGCCGTTCGTGCTGAAGGCGGTACGCGACGACCTCACGCTGGTCAGCGTCGCCGCCGACAAAGACAGCTCGACCATCAACATCACGCCGATCACCGATCTGATCGCAGCACGCCTGTCGACCTCGGGCGACCCGGCCAAGCTGGCCGCCGAATTGCAGGCCAATCCAGCCTTGCTCGACCCGGTCAAGGTCAACGCCAAAGTCGCGGAAATCGTCACCCTGCTGAAACCGCTGCTGGACGCGGTCGGCGCCAACGCCAATCCGCTGACCGGCAAATTTGCCGCCGACGGCACCGGCAGCGACCGCGCACTCGATTCGCTGCTGATCACGATCACGCCCTCCAGCTCGACCACCTCCAACATTTCGGTCGCGGTCAAACAGCAGACCCCGAATGGCGAGCAGCCACCGGTGGTCAATTTCACCAGCGATAGCGCGCCACCGGCAGCACTGCCGGCAATCGACACCACCAAACTAGTCCCGAGCGGCACCGCGCCGCTGATTGACGACTTGCTGCGGCGCGTGACCGCCTGCTTCGCGCTGCCGGTAGCCGACCGCGTCAAGACGCCGAACCCGACCGGGGCCACCGCCGCCGACATCAAGGCGGATGCCTGCAAGACGATTTTCCACAACAACGA
This sequence comes from Burkholderiaceae bacterium, assembly GCA_049672545.1. Lineage (GTDB taxonomy): Bacteria > Pseudomonadota > Gammaproteobacteria > Burkholderiales > Burkholderiaceae_D > DATJCV01. The sequence continues at coordinate 10,982 of JBATWJ010000223.1, read as the reverse complement.
TCCCGCCACCTACAAGAGCGGCGGCAAACGGGTCGGCGTCGGCTCACAGACGTCCTTCAGCGGGATATTCAGGGACGGCGGCAGCGGCATGGCGTTCGATCGCGGCAACTATGAATTCACCCGCGACAACAAGGATCTGGTGATCGGCTACCGCAGCACCGACAAGGATGGCAACGTCCAGTACGACACCTTTGCCGTGCGCGCCGACGATCCGACCAAGCCGACCAGGCTCGCGCTGATCGGCAACCAGAACGATTATGACGGCAACGTCGTTGCATTTCAGCAGGTGCGCGAATTTCCGAAGCACACGGCCTACAGCTACGACAGCATCGGCTATGCGATTAACGTTCCGGCGGTCGGCGGCGTGAAAAAAGTGGTCGTCACCACTCCGAAGGGCAAGACGCTGGTGCTGGTGGCCAGCCCCGGCTCCAATGTCCTGACTTTCCTGAAGCATGACAAGAGCGGCGCTTCCGGCGCCAGCTTCATCCGCATGCGTAGCGTGTACGCCAATCCCGCTACCAGCGGCAACCCGTCCAGCGTCGACACCAGCCAGTACTTTGCCGACGAGATGGCAAGCGATGCCGAGATCGCCGCCTATCCGGCGCAAAGCACCTGGAAATTCGAGTACTACACCGGTGCCGACGTCGCCAGTTCGACACTGGCCGCAACGCAATACCACAAGACGCGCGCGCGGCCACTGACCATCCCCGAGTTGCGCACCCGGACGTTGGCCAGCCTGACCGACACCATCCTAGCTGAGATTCGATCGGGACTGACCAATACCGGCCTGCCGCTGGATGCCGGTGAAAAGGCAGACCTTGCGTGGGTGGTGCCGGACGTCGCACTGGCGCCGACCGAGATCCGGCTGTGGGGACGCAAGCTCGATCGCAGCCTATCCTTCGATGACTCGACCATAGTGAAGTCGAGCGCCCGCAGCGGCACCATCACCTGCAGCCCGGCCTCGCCGGAAGACCTGCATTGCGACGGCGCCGGCAACTTCGCCGCCGGGCTGGAAGCCACCAATGTCGGCCTGTGGATGCGCGACCCGGTCGGCCGCGAATTCAACCGGGTCTATACCTTCTATGGTCTGGTCTATTGACGACCGCCGCCGCGGCCCGGCGCCGCGGCGGTAAAGCGCAAGTTCGTCCGACACACCCGGTTTCAAGGGTGTGTCGGCTGGTTCCAGCACCCGCAGCCACGCGCCCTACCGAGCTATCGGGATAGGCCCAAGCGCGCCGCATCCCCGCCACCGACCACCATATTCCGGGTCAGGCTCTTCCCATATTGGCGCCAACGGTGCTGCAGGCGGCCGGCGGCAGCCTCCAGACCTGGTTCCCGCTCGGCGCGCTCGGGAGGATAGACGGTCACGATCCACTGGCTGTCGGTCGAATCGCCAGATGCCTATCGTCGCAGTGAATTCCAACCCCGCCGCCCGGCAGGGTTTCGTTTTGGAGCAGACAAAGTCAGACCGGATTGTCGATATCGACGAAGCAATGCCTCAGGCCAAAATGCTGCGCCAGATGCTCGCCCAGCGCCTGCACGCCGTAGCGCTCGGTCGCATGATGGCCGCAAGCCAGATAGGCGACGCCGGATTCACGCGCCAGGTGCACGGTCGGCTCGGAAATTTCGCCGCTCAGATAGACGCTGGCACCGGATTCGATGGCGGCGCCGAAAAGATTCTGGGCGGCGCCGGTGCACCAGGCCACCGGCCCCAGCGGCTGGGCCGGATCGCCGATCAGCAGTGGTTCCCGTCCAAGATACTGGCGTACTGCCGCTGCCAGTTCGCCGACCGTGCGCAGCGCCGGATCGGCGGCCCCCAGCCACCCGAGCCGGTCTTCGCCGAAGCGCTCGCGCACCGTCAAGCCGAGCCGCTGCGCCAACTGCGCGTTGTTGCCCCAGTCCGGATGCATGTCGAGCGGCAAGTGGTAGGCATACAGGTTGATGTCGTTCGCCAGCAGCAACTTCAGCCGCCGCTGCTTCTGGCCGACCACGCGCATGTCTTCGCCGCGCCAGAAATAGCCGTGATGGACCAGGATCGTATCTGCCCGCTGCGCGATTGCCGCCTCGATCAGCGCCTGGCTGGCGGTGACACCGCTGATCACGCGAGCGATGCGCGCGCGGCCTTCGACTTGCAGTCCATTCGGGCAGTAATCGCGATATTGTGTAATATCCAAGGCTTGCGCCAGATAACGCGCAAGCTCGTCCCTGTCGACCGTTTTTTCTGCCATTTCCATTCGTTTCCTATCCGTTCCCGTTATCTTTATGCGACGTCTCTGGCTGTTGTTTGCGCAAACCATCACCGTGCTGCTGGCGCTGTGGTTCATTGTAGCGACCCTGAAACCGAACTGGGGGCCGGCGCTGTTAGGCCGCCTGCCGGCGGTGCCGGTGTCGCCGTCGCCGGTGCCGATGCAGGAAACGCCGCTGGCTGCGCCGACGCCCGGTTCCTACCGCGATGCGGCCAAGAAAGCGATGCCGTCGGTGGTCAACATCTTCACCAGCAAGGAAGCGCGGCAACCGCAGAATCCGTTCCTCGACGATCCATTCTTCCGCAAGTTCTTCGGCGATCGCTTTGGCGAGCAAGAAGAAAAGCAGGTCAGCCTCGGCTCCGGCGTGATCGTCAGTCCCGAAGGCTACATCCTGACCAATAATCACGTGGTGGAAGCGGCCGATGAAATCGAGGTGGCGCTGGCCGATGGCCGCAAGGCGGCCGCCAAGGTGGTTGGCGCCGATCCCGAAACCGACCTGGCGGTAGTTAAGATCAAGCTACCGAACCTGCCAGCCATCACGCTCGGCCATGTCGAGCAGGCGCGCGTCGGCGACGTCGTGCTGGCGATCGGCAATCCGTTCGGCGTCGGCCAGACGGTGACCATGGGCATCATCTCGGCGCTCGGCCGCAATCACCTCGGCATCAACACCTTCGAGAACTTCATCCAGACCGATGCCGCGATCAACCCGGGCAATTCGGGCGGCGCGCTGACCGACACCAACGGCAACCTGCTCGGCATCAATACCGCGATCTATTCGCGCAGCGGCGGCTCGCTCGGGATCGGCTTCGCGATTCCGGTATCGACGGTCAAGACAGTGATGGATTCGATCATCAAGAACGGCCAGGTGGTACGTGGCTGGATCGGCGTCGAGCCGCAGGACATCACGCCGGAACTGGCAGAAAGCTTCGGGCTGGCGACCAAAAGCGGCGCCATCATTGCCGGCATCCTGAAAAACGGCCCGGCCGACAAGGCCGGCATGAAGCCCGGAGACATTCTGCTGGCGATCAACGACAGGCCGGTGGCCGATACCACCGACATGCTGAACCTGATCGCGCTGCTGACGCCGGGCGATCGCGCCGACATGAAGGTGCTGCGCAAGGGCCGCGAAATGACCTTGACCGTGGTGATCGGCCGACGGCCGGCGCCGGCGCGGCAGGAACGCTGAGCGCGGGCAGGCCATGCACGTACGCGACCTCGTCCGCTTCCTGGCCGAACTGGCGGACAACAACAACCGCGCCTGGTTCGTGATGAACCAGCCGCGCTACGACATTCTGCGCGCCGAGTTCCTGCAGCTGACCACGCGGCTGATCGCCGGCATCGCACGCTTTGATCCGGCAGTGGCCGGCTGCGATCCGAAAAAGGCGCTGTTCCGCATCAACCGCGACCTGCGCTTCGCGCGCGACAAGCGCCCGTACAAGACCACCTTTTCCGCCGCCATCACCGCCAGCGGACTGAAGAAGCCGAGCCAGGGCGGCGGCCCGATGTACTACTTCCAGTTCAGCCACGAAGGTACGCTGACAATCGCCGCCGGCGAATACCGGCCGCCGCCGGAGCGCCTGCGCGCGCTCCACCACCACCTGGTCGACGATGCGACCGGCTTCGACAAGGTGCTGAAAAACCGCAAGCTGCGCGCCGGCTTCGGCGATCTGCGGCGGCAGGAGCAACTGGCGCGCCCGCCCAAGGGCTTTGCCGCCGACGATCCGCATGCCGACTATATTCGCCTGAAGGGTTTCGTGGTCGGCTGCGAAATTGCGCTGGAGGGAATGGCGCCGGACGCGGTGGAAGCCGCCATCCTGGCCGGGTTTCGCGACGCCTGGCCGCTGGTGGAATGGCTGCGCGGTGCCGCCGTAACCACTGCCGACTAGGTGGTTTCTTCTTCCGGCGCCTGCGTCACCTTGACGAACAGCGGCGCCAGCAGCAGCCCCAGTTCGTACAGCAGGCACAGCGGCAGCGCCAACAGCATCTGGCTCATGATGTCGGGCGGCGTCACCACGGCGGCGACGACGAAGGCGCCGACGATCACATACGGGCGCACCGCCTTCAGCCGCTCGACCGTGACGAAGCCCATGCGCACCAGTACGATGACGATCACCGGCACCTCGAAAGTGATGCCGAAGGCAAGGAACATCGTCATCACGAAGCCGAAATAGCTGTCGATGTCCGGCGCCACCGAAATCGAATGCGGCGCGAAGTTGTTGATGAACTTGAAGACGACGCCGAACACCAGGAAATAGCAGAAAGCGATCCCGATCAGGAACAGCAGCGACGACGACACCACCAGCGGCGCCACCAGCCGCCGCTCGTGCGCGTACAACCCGGGGGCGATGAACGCCCACATCTGGTACAGCACCCACGGCAGCGCGATGATGAAGGCGACCAGCAGCGTCACCTTGACCGGGATCAGGAACGGCGTGATGACGCCGGTGGCGATCATCTTGCTGCCGGCCGGCAGCGCCGCCATCATCGGATGCGCCAACAGGTCGTAGATGTCGGCCGCCCACGGCATCAGGCAGACGAAGATGACGATGATCGCCAGCGACGCCCGCATGATGCGGTTGCGCAGCTCGATCAGGTGCGAAATGAAGGTTTCTTCCGCGCCGCTGGGTTTCTGTTCTTCGCTCATGGGAAAACGGCAAAATTAGCGTGGACGGCGCCGCGGCGAGCGCGCTGCGGCCGCAGGTTCGCGCTCAATGGAAGAAGGCGGACGACTTCCCGCTGGCCGGGCGGTAGCGCGCGACCCGGGCGGCGGCGGAAATTACGTGCGTACGGCGTCCGCTCTGATGCTTGTACCAGCTCGGCAGCGCCGACGTGCGGGCCAATCGTTTCTTGCGGAAATTTCTCGCCTTGAAGGCGATCGGATCGAACTTGAATGGCGCTATCCCCGCAGGCTGGTCTGCGCCGGCCGCCGGCGTGTCGAGCCAGGCGTCGTTGAGCGACTGCTCGGTCTCGGTCATGCTCCTGGCAATGCTGTGCTCGACGTCGCTGGCCGCTTCCTGCACGTCCTTCTGCATCTTGCGCAGCTCTTCCAGCTCGATTTCGCGGCTGACCTCGGACTTGACCTCGTTGATGTAGCGCTGCGCGCGGCCGAACAGCGAGCCGGCCATGCGCGCCACCGTCGGCAGCTTTTCCGGGCCGATCACCACCAGCGCCACCACCCCGATCAGGGCGATCTTGGTCAGGCCGATATCAATCATGGAGGCGGGTCGGGGTAGCGGACGTCACGGCAAGGCGGGCGCGGCTCAGTGGCCAGCCTTGTCCTTTTCGCGCGCTTCGACGTCGATGGTGGTCTGGTCGGTCACTTTCGACTGCGGCGTGCCGGTTTTGGCGGCATCGTCGTCGGCGCCCTTGACGCCATCCTTGAAACCCTTGACCGCCTTGCCGAGGTCGCTGCCCATGTTGCCGAGCTTCTTGGTGCCGAACACCAGCATGACGATCACCAGCACGATCAGCCAGTGCCAAATACTAAACGAGCCCATGCTTCTCTCCTTGCGGGACCCGGTCCCGATATGAATGTGGCCGCCAGTCAAGGCGGGAATACTCCATTTTAAGGCGCTTTGATGACAGTCCTATGGCCAATCGGAGCGGATGTGGCCCGCCGGATCAGCGCTGCCCGCGCCACGGCCGCGGTCCGCCGATGATGTGCAGATGAAGATGGTACACCTCCTGTCCGCCGTCCGGTCCGGTATTGAACAGCGTCTTGTAGCCGCCGCCGCGGTTGCCGTCGGCATCGACCGTGACGCCGCAGCCCTGTTCGTCGGCCAGCCGCTTGCCGAGCAGCGCCATGCGGCCCAACAGTGCGGCGTGGCTGTCGTCGCAGTCGGCCAGCATCGCGATGTGCTGTTTCGGGATGATCAGGAAGTGGATCGGCGCCGCCGGGTTGATGTCGTGAAACGCCATCAGCTCGTCGTTTTCGTAGATGACGTTCGACGGGATCTGTTTCTTGCCGATCTTGCAGAAAATGCAGTTGTCCAAAGTTTCCTCGCTTTGCCGGATTGAATCGGGCCGCCGGCCGGTTAGTGGCTGTCGCGGCGCTCGGCCTGCTCGCGCGCCTGCAGCTTGCGGCCGGCCTTTTCCTCGATGCCGGAGATACCCTCGCGCCGCGCCAGCTCGTCCAGCACGTCCTGCGGCGTCAATTCGAACTGCGCCAGCATGATCATCGAATGGAACCACAGGTCGGCGCATTCGTAGACCAGCTTGGCGCGCTCGCCGCCGGCGCGCGCATCCTTGGCCGCCATCACGGTTTCGGTCGCCTCTTCGCCGATTTTTTTCAGGATCGCGTCGTCGCCCTTGGAAAACAGCCGCGCGACATAGGATTTTTCCGGGTCGCCGCCGTTGGCCGGCTTGCGCGACTCGATCACGCCGGCCAGCCGGCGCAGGGTATCGTTGGCCGCGTCATTCATGGTTTTCATTCGCCTTGTAGATGCTGGACGGGTCTTTCAGCACCGGTTCCACCGTATGCCATTCATGTTCGCCGCCGGCGTCCTCCAGCTTCTGGAAGAAGCAGGCATGGCGGCCGGTGTGGCAGGCGATGCCGCCCTGCTGCTCGACCTTCAGCAGCACCACGTCCTCGTCGCAGTCGAGACGCACTTCCAGCACCTTTTGCACGTGCCCCGATTCCTCGCCCTTGTGCCACAGCTTCTTGCGCGAGCGGCTCCAGTACACCGCTTCGCCGGATTCGACCGTCTGCGCCAGCGCCTCGCGGTTCATCCAGGCGAACATCAGCACGTCGCCCGAACCGGCTTCCTGCGCGATCACCGGCACCAGCCCGTGCTCGTCCCAGCGCACCTTGTTCAGCCACTTGGCGCCGGTCATGCCAGCCTCACCGGAATCTGCCGCTCGTGCATGTAGCGCTTGGCTTCCTGCACCGTGTGCTGACCGTAGTGAAAGATGCTGGCGGCCAGCACCGCGTCGGCGCGGCCGATCGTGATGCCGTCGGCCAAATCCTGCAGGCCGCCGACGCCGCCGGAGGCGATCACCGGCACCGGCACCGCGTCCGACACCGCGCGCGTCAGTGCCAGGTCGAAGCCGCTTTTGGTGCCATCGCGGTCCATGCTGGTCAGCAGGATTTCGCCGGCGCCCAGCGCCGCCATCCTGCGCGCCCAATCGATCGCGTCCAGCCCGGTGTTGTTGCGGCCGCCATGGGTGAACACCTGCCACTTGCCGGGCGCGGTCTCTTTGGCATCGATCGCCACCACGATGCATTGCGAGCCGTGCTTTTGCGCGGCATCGGCGACCAGCTGCGGATTGGTGACGGCGGTGGTATTGATGCTGACCTTGTCGGCGCCGGCGTTCAGCAGGCGCCGCACGTCTTCCAGTTTGCGCACGCCGCCGCCGACCGTCAGCGGGATGAACACCTGCGCCGCCACCGCCTCAATGATCGGCAGGATCAGGTCGCGCTCGTCGCTGCTGGCGGTGATGTCGAGGAAGGTCAGCTCGTCGGCGCCCTGCTCGTCGTAGCGGCGCGCGATCTCGACCGGGTCGCCGGCATCGCGCAGTTCGACGAAATTGACGCCCTTGACCACCCGGCCGGCGGTCACGTCCAGGCAGGGGATGATGCGTTTGGCCAGTGTCATGTCGGTTCGGCCTCGTCGGCGGCTGCGGTGCCCGGGCGCGGGCTTAGCTGGTCGGCGCGCTGCTGCGCGCTCTTTAAGTCAAGCGTGCCTTCGTAGATCGAACGGCCGCAGATCACGCCCTCGATGCCTTCGTCCTGCACCGCGCACAGCGCCTCGACGTCCTTGACGGTGTGCACACCGCCGGAGGCGATCACCGGAATCGTCATGCTCTGCGCCAGCTTGACAGTGGCTTCGATGTTGACGCCGCCCATCATGCCGTCGCGGCCGATGTCGGTGTAGACGATCGCTTCGCAGCCGTAGTCTTCGAATTTCTTCGCCAGGTCGATCACTTCGTGGCCGGACAGCTTGCTCCAGCCGTCGGTGGCCACCTTGCCGCCCTTGGCGTCGAGGCCGACGATGATCTGGCCCGGAAACGCGCTGCAGGCGTCGTGCAAGAAGCCCGGATTCTTGACTGCGGCGGTGCCGATGATGATGTAGGACAGGCCGCCGTCCAGGTAGCGTTCGATGGTGTCGAGGTCGCGGATGCCGCCGCCCAGCTGCACCGGGATTTCGTCGACGCCGTGCTCGACCGCGTAGTCGCGCACCGCGGCCACGATCGCCTTGACCGCCGCCTCGTTCTTCGGCTTGCCGGCGAAGGCGCCGTTCAGGTCGACCAGGTGCAGCCGGCGCGCGCCCTGGGCCAGCCAGTGGCGCGCCATGTCGGCCGGATCTTCGGAAAACACCGTGGCTTGGTTCATGTCGCCCTGTTTCAGGCGTACGCAATGACCGTCCTTGAGGTCGATGGCAGGAATCAGCAGCATGGCGGATAAGTTGGCTGGAAAGTGGGTGGAATCGTGAAAGGGAATGGACCGTGTGTCATCCGGTTGCGCCTCAGGGTTTCCAGGCGATGAAATTCTTGTACAGCTGCAAGCCGGCGGCAGCGCTTTTCTCGGGGTGGAACTGGGTCGCGAAAATATTATCACGCGCCACCGCGCAACTGAACCAGTCGCCGTATTCGGTGCGGCCGACTTCGTGCGCCGCATCCTGCGGCTGCGCGTAATAGCTGTGGACGAAATAGAAATAGCTGTCGTCGGCGATGCCGTTCCACAGCGGATGCGGGCGCGTCTGCCGCACCCGGTTCCAGCCCATCTGCGGCACCTTGTAGCGCGAGCCGTCGGCCTGCAGCCGGCCGTCCAGCGCGAAGCGCACCACCTTGCCCGGCAACAAGCCGAGTCCCGGCGTGCCGGCGCCGCCGTCGCCGGCGCGGCCTTCCTCGCTGCGCTCGAACAGCATCTGCTCGCCAACGCAGACGCCGAACAGCGGCTTGTTGCGCGCCGCTTCCAGCAGCGCTTCCTGCAGGCCGGAGTCGGCCAGGCTCTTCATGCAATCCGGCATCGCACCCTGCCCCGGCAGCACGATCCGTTCGGCGGCGCGGATTTCGTCGGCATTGCTGGAAATACGCACGTCGGCGTCCGGCGCCACGTGCGACAGCGCCTGTGCCACCGAGCGCAGGTTGCCCATGCCGTAGTCAACAATCGCGATCATTTTCATTGCAATACTCATCAATAATAGGAGTATGAGTAAATTTCGCCCTGCTCACGCCCGATATAACGGCATGACCAGTGGAGTATATAGCCGTCTCAGGCTCCCGCCGCGAGTACCGGCAGCAGCCGGACCAGGCCGTTGGCGATGATTTCGACCGCCAGCGCCTACAGGATCAGGCCCATCAGCCGGGTGGCGACGTTGATGCCGGTCTGGCCCAACAGGCGCGCGATGCGGCCGGCCATCGACAGCGCCATCATCACCAGCGCCGCCATCGCCGCCGCCGCCAGCAGCAGGCCCAGGTACTGCAGCCAGCCGTGCATGTTGTGCGCATAGACGATCACGGTACTGATCGCGCCGGGGCCGGTCATGAACGGGATCGCCAGCGGCACCACGCCGATGTTCGGCTTGGTCTCGGCTTCCGATTCTTCTTCCGGCGTGCTGCGGGCGCCGCCGGTTTTGGCGTTCAGCATGTTCAGCGCGGTCAGCAGGATGATCAGGCCGCCGCCGACCTGCAGCGAACCGATCGAAATGCCGAAGAAGTCGATGATCTGCTCGCCCAGGATGCCGGATACCACGATCACCACGCCGACACTGATGGCGGCGGTGACGATGGTCTTCTTGCGTTCCGCGCGCGTGTGCTGCTCTGTCAGCGAGATGAAGATCGGCACCGCGCCGAGCGGATTGACCAGCGCCAAGAGCGCCACGAACAGCTTGAAGCTGTCCACTATAGGCTGCCCTTGGTCGACGGGATCGTGCCGGCCATGCGCGGATCGTGTTCGAGCGCCATGCGCAGCGCGCGGCCGAACGCCTTGAACACGGTTTCGCACTGGTGGTGCGCGTTCGCTCCGCGCAGGTTGTCGACGTGCAAGGTCACCAGCGCATGGTTGACGAAGCCCTGGAAGAATTCGCGCGTCAGATCGACGTCGAAGCCGCCGATCATCGCGCGCGTGAACGGCACGTGGAATTCCAGCCCCGGGCGGCCGGAGAAATCGACCACCACGCGCGACAGCGCCTCGTCCAGCGGCACGTAGGCGTGGCCGTAGCGGCGCAGGCCGCGCTTGTCGCCGACCGCCTTGGCGAACGCCTGGCCGAGCGTGATGCCGACGTCTTCCACCGTGTGGTGGGCGTCGATGTGCAGGTCGCCCTTGGCTTCGACGTCGAGGTCGATCAGGCCATGGCGCGCGATCTGGTCCAGCATGTGATCGAGGAAGGGCACGCCGGTCTGCAGGTGCTGGCGGCCGCTGCCGTCGAGGTTGATGGCGACGCGGATCTGCGTCTCGTTGGTGTTGCGAGCGATTTCGGCGCGGCGCGGCGCCGGGATGGCGTCATTGGTGGTGGTCATGATGGAACCGATACAGGAGTTCAGGATGGAAGCGCGGCGGCCAGCGCGGCGTGCAGCAGTGCATTTTCCGCCACCGTGCCGACCGTCACGCGCAGGCAATCGCGCAGCGACGGGTGCATTTTACCGACATTTTTAACCAGCACCTTTTGTGCCAGCAGCGCGTCGAACACGGCGTCGGCGCCGGCCACGCGCAGCAGCAGGAAATTCGCCGCCGAAGTGAACACTTCGACGCCCGGCAGCGCCGCCAGCGCCGCCGCCAGCCGCGCCCGTTCGGCG
>JBATWJ010000222.1:0-8706 GCA_049672545.1 Burkholderiaceae bacterium | reverse complement strand
ACGTAATCGTTGGCCTCGCCCACCAGGTCCAGGGTCACCCCATGGGCCAGAAAGGCGCCAAAGCTCTGCCCGGCCGCGCCGTTGCACTGGATGTGGATCGTGTCGTCAGGCAGGCCTTCATGGCCGTACCGCGAGGCCACCGCCCCCGACAGCATGGCGCCGATGGTGCGGTTGCGGTTGCGCACCGGGGTGATGAAGGACACTTTCTCGCCACGCTCCAGCGCGGCCTTGCTGCGCTCGATCAACTGGTGGTCCAGCGCGTGCGACAGGCCATGATCCTGGACATCCGTGTGATGCACCGGATCCTCGGTGGCGATCTGGTGGAAGATGCGGCCGAAGTCCAATCCGCGCGCCTTCCAGTGATCGACGCCCTTGCGCATGTCGAGCAGGTCGACGCGGCCGATCAGCTCGTCAAAAGTGCGGATGCCCAGTTGCGCCATGATCTCGCGCACTTCCTCGGCGACGAAGAAGAAATAATTGACGACGTATTCGGGCTTGCCGTTGAACTTCTTGCGCAGCACCGGATCCTGGGTCGCGACCCCCGTGGGGCAGGTGTTCAGGTGGCACTTGCGCATCATGATGCAGCCTTCGACCACCAGCGGCGCGGTGGCGAAGCCGACCTCGTCGGCACCCAGCAGTGCGGCGATGACGACGTCGCGCCCCGTCTTCATCTGGCCGTCGGCCTGCACCCGGATGCGGCTGCGCAAGCCGTTCAGCACCAGCGTCTGCTGGGTTTCGGCCAAGCCCAGTTCCCACGGCGCGCCGGCGTGCTTGATCGACGACAGCGGCGAGGCGCCGGTGCCGCCGTCGTGGCCGGCGATCACCACGTGGTCCGATTTGGCCTTGGCGACGCCGGCGGCGATGGTGCCGACGCCGACTTCGGCCACCAGCTTGACCGAAATCGACGCCTTCGGATTGACGTTCTTCAGGTCGTGGATCAGCTGCGCCAGGTCTTCGATCGAATAGATGTCATGGTGCGGCGGCGGCGAGATCAGGCCGACGCCGGGCACCGAAAAGCGCAGCTGGGCGATGTATTCGGACACCTTGTGGCCGGGCAGCTGGCCGCCCTCGCCGGGCTTGGCGCCCTGCGCCATCTTGATCTGGATCTGGTCGGCCGACATCAGGTATTCGGCAGTGACGCCGAAGCGGCCCGACGCCACTTGCTTGATCTTCGAGCGCAGCGAATCGCCTTCCAGCAAGGGCGTATCGACCACAATTTCCTTTTTGCCCAGCACCGAGGCCAGCGTCTCTCCCTGGCGGATCGGGATGCCCTTCAGCTCCTGCCGATAGCGCTTCGGGTCCTCGCCGCCCTCGCCGGTATTCGACTTGCCGCCGATGCGGTTCATCGCTACCGCCAGCGTGGTGTGCGCCTCGGTCGAGATCGAGCCGAGCGACATGGCGCCGGTGGCGAAGCGCTTGACGATGTTCTTGGCCGGCTCGACCTGGTCCAGCCGGATCGCCTTGGCCGGATCGAACTTGAATTCGAACAGCCCGCGCAGCGTCATCTGCCGCTGCGACTGGTCGTTGATAATCTGCGCATACTCCTTGAAGGTGCTGTAGTCGTTGGCGCGGGTCGCGTGCTGCAGCTTGGCGATCGCGTCCGGCGTCCACATGTGTTCTTCGCCGCGCACGCGCCACGCATATTCGCCGCCGGCATCCAGCGCGTCGCGCAGCACCGGATCGGCGCCGAAGGCGGCGCGGTGCAGCCGCAGCGCCTCTTCCGCCACTTCGAACACGCCGATGCCTTCGACGCTCGACGCGGTGCCCTTGAAGTACTTGTCGACCAGCGTACGCGACAACCCGATCGCTTCGAAGATCTGCGCGCCGCAATACGACATGTAGGTGGAGATGCCCATCTTCGACATCACCTTCATCAAGCCCTTGCCGATCGCCTTCTGGAAGTGCTTGATCGCCTCTTCCGGCGTCGGGCTGCCGGGCAGCTGCGGCGCCAGCGCGGCCAGCGTATCCATCGCCAGGTTCGGGTGGATCGCCTCGGCGCCGTAGCCGGCCAGCAGCGCGAAGTGGTGGGTTTCGCGCGCCGAGCCGGTTTCGACCACCAGCCCGGTCGATGTGCGCAAACCCTTGCTGACCAGATGCTGGTGGATTGCCGAGGTCGCCAGCAGCGCCGGAATCGCCAGCTGCTCGGCATCCATCAGGCGATCGGAGATGATCAGGATGTTGTGGCCCGACTTGACCGCGTCCACCGCCTGCGCGCACAGCGACGCCAGGCGCGCCTCGATGCCCTCCTTGCCCCAGGCGACCGGATAACAGATGTTCAGTTCAAACGAGCGGAACTTGCCGCCGGTATGCGCGCGGATGTTGCGCAGCTTGGCGATGTCGGCATAGTCGAGGATCGGCTGCGACACTTCCAGCCGCATCGGCGGATTGATGTGGTTGGTGTCGAGCAGGTTCGGCTTCGGGCCGACGAAGGACACCAGCGACATCACCAGCGCTTCGCGGATCGAGTCGATCGGTGGGTTGGTGACCTGCGCGAACAACTGCTTGAAATAGTGGTACAGCGTCTTGTTCTTGTTCGACATCACCGCCAGCGGCGAATCGTTGCCCATCGAGCCGATCGCCTCCTCGCCGGCGGTCGCCATCGGTATCAGGATGTGCTTCAGGTCTTCCTGGGTGTAGCCGAAGGCTTGCTGGCGGTCCAGCAGCGCCGCTGCCGGCGGCGCATCGGGCGGTTCCGGCGGCAGTGCCGACAGCTTGATGCGGACCGACTCGATCCACTGCTTGTACGGCTTGCCGTTGGCATAGGTATCCTTCAGCTCCTTGTCGCCGATGATGCGGCCGGCTTCGAGGTCGATCAGGAACATCTTGCCCGGCTGCAGCCGCCATTTCTGCACGATCTTCGATTCGGGAATCGGCAGCACGCCCGATTCCGACGCCATCACCACCAGATCGTCGTCGGTGACGATATAGCGCGCCGGGCGCAGGCCGTTGCGGTCCAGCGTGCCGCCGATCTGGCGGCCGTCGGTGAAGGCGATCGCCGCCGGGCCATCCCACGGCTCCATCATCGCCGCGTGGTATTCGTAGAACGCCTTGCGCTTCGGGTCCATGGTCGCGTGGTTTTCCCAGGCTTCCGGGATCATCATCATCATCGCCTGCGCCAGCGGATAGTCGGCCATCAGCAGCAGTTCCAGCACGTTGTCGAAGCAGGCGGTGTCGGACTGCCCTTCGTAGATCAGCGGGAACAGCTTCTTCAGGTCCTCGCCCAGCACCGGCGACTTCATCACGCCTTCGCGCGCGCGCATCCAGTTGAAATTGCCCTTGACGGTATTGATTTCGCCGTTGTGCGCGATCAGCCGGTACGGATGCGCCAGCGGCCATTCGGGGAAGGTGTTGGTCGAAAAGCGCTGGTGCACCAGCGCCAGGGCGGAGGCGCAGCGCGGGTCCTGCAGATCGCGGTAGTACTGGCCGACCTGGTCGGCCAGCAGCAGACCCTTGTAGACGATGGTGCGCGCCGACATCGACGGCACGAAGTATTCCTTGCCGTGCAACAGGTGCAGCGCCTGGATCGCGTGGCTGGACGACTTGCGGATCACGTACAGCTTGCGCTCCAGCGCATCGGTGACCATGATGTCCGGGCCGCGGCCGATGAAGATCTGGCGGATCACCGGCTCCTTGTCGCGTACGGCCGGCGACATCGGCATCTCGCGGTCCACCGGCACGTCGCGCCAGCCCAATACCACCTGCCCCTCGGCCAGCGTGGCGCGTTCCAGCTCCTGCTCGCAGGCCAGGCGCGACGCATGCTCCTTCGGCAGGAACACCATGCCGACGCCGTATTCGCCGGGCGGCGGCAGCGTCACTCCCTGCTGCGCCATTTCCTCGCGATAGAACTGGTCCGGAATCTGGATCAGGATGCCGGCGCCGTCGCCCATCAGCTCGTCGGCGCCGACCGCGCCGCGATGGTCCAGGTTCTTCAGAATCAGCAAACCCTGCTCGATGATCGAATGGCTTTTCTGGCCCTTGATGTGCGCGATGAAACCGATGCCGCAAGCATCGTGTTCATGGGACGGATCGTACAAGCCCTGGGCGTGCATGGCGCTGCTCCTGCTGAAGAGGTGGAAAGGTAGGATAGTGCAGCGCAACAGCGAATTCAATCAGAAAAAATAGGGTCAGAGTAAAATTAATTCGACTATTTTTAATGAGAATAAAAAATAGGGACAGAGTAAATCGAACGGCAAATCCCCTCTCTTATCGTCCTGGTTTCTCCTCAATTGTTCTCATCCGCCTTGTGCTTCGGCGGCCGCCCCCTCTTCGCAGGCCGCACCCGCCGTTCGGTCTGCCGCTCGAGCGCGGTAGTGAAGCGCGCCGATCCCAAGGCCCAGCCCTTGTGGGTGGCTTCGCGCAAGGCGGCGATGTCATCGACGGTCGGCGCCTCGCCGATCAAGTCCCGGTATGCCTGTTCACGCGCAAATGGCGTATTCCCGAGTGCCCAGTACAGCGCATGGTCGATGACCAGCGGATCGGGCGTGCCGCCGATGTGGTGCCGGCAACTGGACCAGCGGTACTGCGCCGGATCGGCCAGCATGCCGGCACGCACCGGATTGAGTTCGATGTAGCGGCTGCAAACAAGGAAATAGCGCTCGGAATCGATCACCGTCGCCTTGTAGCGCCCCTGCCACAAGGTGCCGATGCGATCGTACTTGTGATTGAAATACGGTACGTAATGGCGTCCGACCCATTGCATCATGCGGCCCAGTCCTGCCTGGTCGGCCGGTGACGCCAGCAGATGCAGGTGGTTCGGCATCAATACATAGGCGTGGATCGCCACCTTGAACTGGCGTGCGGCCTGGCCGAGCCAATCAAGGAAGACCTCATAATCGGCCGGCTCGCGAAAAATGAGCTGGCGGTCGTTGCCGCGCTGGATCACGTGATGCGGCTGGCCGGGAACGACCAAGCGAGGGAGGCGGGCCATATGGACGGAGAAAGAATTCTCTTCAATTTGGAATTGAAATAAATTTTACTCTGACCCTAATTAATAGACAATGTAGACAATGGACAAAAAAATACCCGCGCAGGCGGGTATTTTTGGGTATGCCGGTGCCGGAGCCACTGCTCCGGCATCGGCTCCTGGCTCGGATCAGACGGGGCGCGCCTGATCCGGCTTGCTGTAGTCGCAGACACCGCTCGGGAAGATCTGCTTCAGCTTGGTGATGTCGGCCGGGGTCGGGGTCCACGGCGCGTAGGTGCCGTCGGCAACCGCGGCATCGACCGATTTCAGCGCGCAGCGGTAGATGCCGCCCTCGATCGGCGCACCGGCGACGATGCGCGAGGTCGAGTACATCGGGAAGCGCTGGGTGCAGGCGCCGGCCGGCTTGTCGTTCAGGATGCCGTCCCAGACGTCGGCGCCGGAGGCGATCAGCTTGCCATTGACGTCGAAGCAGCTGTCGACCGCCTTCGCCGGCCGGTTCTGGGCAATGCTCTTGGTCGGGTTGGCGCGGATGTTGGCGACCCATTCATCCATCACCGCCATCGCTTCCATCGACTGGCTGGCCTTGGTCGTTCCCGGCTGGGTGTCGGTGAACCAGATCACCAAGTGGTCGGAATGGCCCATCTTCTGGATCATGCGCTTGCGCACCGCGAACGACTGGTGCACGTTGTGCATGTCCAGCTCCCGTTCCATGTATTGGCGGTGGTCGATGGTCGGCAGCGGCACGTTGCCGGAAAACACCATACCTGAGGTATATGCAGCCTTCATCGCGATCGGGTCGCCGCTGGTACGCGGCGCCGGCACGTTGGCCGGATCGGCGGAGCGGGTCATGTTGCGCCGGCTCCACGGATCGAACTTGGTCGGATCGGCCAGCACGTCGGCTTGCGTACCGAGGAACGGGAAACCTTCCTGCACCATGTCACGCGGATGCTTCCAGCCTCCGACCTTGAAGTTGACGTCGAGGAATTCGGCTGGCGTGATCGCACCGGCCTTCATCGACTTCAGACCGTACTGAACGCCGACGTTGTCCCAGGTCGAGCGCGCATAGCCGGTCTCGTCGACGCCGTAGATGTTGCGCAGGTCGTCGTAATGGGTCCAGTGCACCTTGTCCATGATGCCGGCCGGCTCCATCAACTGCTGGTTGTCGGCTTGGCCGTAGTGCGGGTTCATTGCCAGCGGCGACAGGCCGCGCCAGGACTTCACGCATTCGCTGGAGCCGCGCGCGGTGCTATAGCCAAGCATGGTCTTGGCGTCCGCCAGCGGATCGTTGACCTTGGCGACGTCGGTCTGGCCAGCTGGCGTTTCCTCGGCATTCATGCCGAGCAGCAGCGTGCGGTTCTTGGTAGTGCGCCACTTGGCATTGCCCTTGTCGGTCACGTCCATGTAGTGCTCCAGCAGTTCGCAGTCGCCGACGTGGATCGTCTGCGTGACCATGTCCGGGTACGACTGCACCGGCAGCGCCGCATCCAGCACGCCCGGATTGTTCTGGGCCAGGATGTATTGCTGGATCGCGCCGCCGGAGCCGCCCAGGCCGACCGTATAGGTCGGCGCACCGTAGCGCTTGACGAAGGCTTCCTTGGTCATCATCGCGGTCTCGCCGGCCACCTGCAGGTTGTAGTGGGTGCCGGTGTTGTTGCCGCTGGAATGCACGATGGCGTAGCCCTGGCCGAGGATGTCCGGGTTCATCGAGCCGCCGTGGACTTTGCCCTGCGAATGGCCGATGGCGACGCCGCCCTGGAACCAGTACAGCAGCTTCTTGTTCCACAGGCTGGTGTCGGGCTTGCTGCGATCCTCGCCGAACGGCGCCAGCATCGCGAAGCTGTACAGGAAGCGGTTGATGCTGCCAAGCTCCTGGCGCACGATGAAATCGACGCTGCGGCCGTCGGCCAGCTTGGTCTGCGCCAGGTCGGCCGGCTTGGTGGCGCCGGCCGGCAGCGGCTTGAATTTCTTCTCGGTCGCGCTGTAGTACGAATAGGTGACGAAGGCGTTGATCGAACAGTTGGTGCTGTAGCCGATGGTGTTGCCCTTGTCGTCCTTGACCGGGTAGCCGGGGGCGCTGGCGGAATCGACCAGCGGCTGCACGTTCAGCTGATTGGTGGTGCAGACGAACGGCGTCTGCTGCGGTCCGGAAAACATCGGGCCGGTGATCGGATAGTTGGTCAGCTTCAGCGAAGACAGTGCGCCGTGGTCCTTGTGCCGCACTTCGAGCGTGTTGGCACCGTCGACCAGGCCGCTCACCAAGCCTTCCATGCGGTCGCCGCTGGCGGTCAGCGTCGGCTTGATCTGCTTGCCGTTGAGCCAGAATTCAAGCTTCGACTGTTCGGCGGTGGCGGCTTTCACTTCGATTCGGGTATCGCCGCCGGAGACATATTCGGGCGAACTCGACAAGGTCTTCATCGAGACCGCCGGCTTCGGATCGCTGCTGCTGCCGCACGCGGCCAGCAGCAAGGCCGCTGCGCAGGCGGCCAGGGTTTTATGCAATGCCATCGTCCCTCCTGGATTGAATGGAATGTGGATCGTCATTCACTTCTTGTGTACTACTTCATTTGCGTACGAACGTGCACAAATGATCCTAGCACACTATTTCCACAAAGAAACAATGGGTATTGGACAAACGGAATGCCCCTACCGCCCCTCCACCGGATCGACGTGCGTCATCACGTCCAGCACCCGATGCGCCTCCAGCACGCGCTGCCGCGCCAGCACCGCGATCCGGTGGCCTTCGGCGACGCTCTGACGGGCGTCGAGTTCGAGGTGGACGTCGACCAGCGTCATGTCGCCCATGCGGCGCGTGCGCAGGTCGTGGATGCCCAGTACGCCGGGGGTGGCGCGCAGCGTGGCCGCGATCGCCGCCGCTTCTTCGCTCGATACCGCGCGGTCCATCAGATCGTTCAGCGCGTTCCAGAAAAAGCGCCAACCCATGCGGCCGATCATCAGGCCGACCACCAGCGCGGCGATCGGGTCCAACAGCGGAAAACCGAGCAGGTTGCCGCCGATGCCGAGCGCCACCACCAGCGACGACGCCGCATCCGAGCGCGCGTGCCAAGCATTTGCCGCCAGCAGGCTGGAACGCACCCGGTGCGCCACCGCCAGCAGATAGCGGAACAGCCCTTCCTTGATCGCCAGCGTGGCCAGCGCGGTCCACAACGCCAGCTGGTGCACCGCCTGCGCCGGTGCCTGGAGCTTCCCGAAGGCAGCCCACAGCATGCCGGCACTGACCGCCAGCAGCAGGCCGCCCAGCGCCAGCGACGCCGCATTCTCATAGCGCAAATGGCCGTAGGCGTGGTCGGCGTCGGCCGCCTTGTGGCTGTGGCGACCGGCCAGCAGCACGACGAAATCGGACAGCAAGTCCGACAGCGAATGGAGACCGTCGGCGACCAGGGCTTGCGAGCCGGCGAAGATGCCGGTCGCCACCTGACCCACGGTCAGCACCAGGTTCACCGCAACACTGACCCAGGTACTCTGGCGCCCGGCGGCGCGCTGCTGGGTCAAGCCGTGCGTTTCGGCATCGGTGGAAAACAAAGGAGTATGCTTCATTTCCGCAGACTATATCTCCGGCTCAAGCCAACATGTATGGGAGTATATGAAATCGTCTGGCGCCGGACATGGTCGCGGACAAACAAAAGCCCGGCGTCCGCAAAGGAGGCCGGGCTGGCGTCGCGCACGGATAATCCGCGTGTCCTAGAACGGAATATCGTCGTCCATGTCCGAAAAATTCGGCGCCGGCTTCGCTGCCTGCTGCTGGCGCGGCGCTGGCGCGCTCT
>JBATWJ010000221.1:0-1589 GCA_049672545.1 Burkholderiaceae bacterium | reverse complement strand
GGGCATCGCCCAGCACTTCCGACAGCGCGCCGATGGCGCCGGCGACGATCGCCGCGTACAGGATGAACTGGCCCAGTTCGCCGCCGCTCATGCGGCCTTCGATCACCGCGTGCGCCCCCAGCCACAGCACGAACACGATGGCGCCGAATACCAAGAGGATCGCCAGCGCGGTCAACTGCGCGCGCACCTTGTTGCGCCGGGTGGCGCTGCCGAACGCGTCCTCGACGCGCGCGCCGAAGCGCTGCGACTCCAGTTGTTCGTGGGTGAAGGCTTGCACGGTCGGCATCGCATTCAGGATCTCGCCGGCCAGCGCCGACGCATCGGCCACCCGGTCCTGCGAATCGCGCGACAGCCGGCGCACGCGGCGCCCGAACACGACGATCGGCAGCACTACTAGCGCCAGCAGCACCAGGATGATCGACGACAGCCGGATGCTGGTGACGAACAGCATCGCCAGCCCGCCGGCGAACAACAGCGCGTTGCGCAGCGCCATCGAAATGCTGGTGCCGACCAGCGTCTGGATCAGCGTGGTGTCGGCGGTCAGCCGCGACAGCACTTCGCCGCCGCGCATGGTTTCGTAGAACTGCGGGCTTTGCCGCACCACGTGTGCGTAGACCGCGCTGCGGATGTCGGCGGTGACCCGCTCGCCCAGCCACGACACCATGTAGAAGCGCGCCGCGGTGGCCACGCCGAGCACGCAGGCGACGCCGAACAGCGCCAGGAAATACAGGTCGATATGGCCGCGGTCGGCGACGCCGCCCTGGCCGAAGCCGAGGTCGATCATCTGCCGGAACGCATACGGGATCGCCAGCGTGGCGGCCGCCGCCACCACCAGCGCTAGCCCGGCGGCGGCGATCTGGCGCCGGTACGGCCGCAGGAAGCCGGCCAGTCCGGCCAGCGTCGCCAGGCTGCTCTTGCGCGCCTGCGTACCGGTTTCCGTCCGCATGCTCTGGGCGGTGCTGCTCATGTCGTCGTCTTCATAGCTTCAGGGCCCGCAGGTAGCCGGTCAGTTCCAGGTAGCCGCGCCCGGCCGGATGGCCGTCGCGGCTGGCTTCGACCGCGCCTTCCCAGTAGACGGCGCCGGTCGACAGCCGCGAATCCAGTTCGGCGTCGTCGATCAGCGGCCGCAATTGCCACAGTGCATCGCCGGTGCGCAAATCGAGCGCGACCGGATAGCGGGCGCCGGTATGCGGCGAGCGCCACAGGCGGCGCGGCGTGAATTCGACCTGGTCCGGCCGGTACTGGCGCACCTGCCCGGCGGTGTCGCGCAGCGTGGCGTGGGCCCATAGCTTAGCACCGGCCTTGTCGCGGATCTGGAACGCCATCAGCGCACCGCCGTCGGCCAGGTTGATGCCGGTCCAGTCCCAGCCGCTGGCGTTCGGGTCCAGCACGGACGTCGACCATTCATGGTCCAGCCAGGCGCTGCCGCTGACCGTCAGCAGGCGGCCGCCGCGCGCGACCCGGCCCTCGACCCGCAGCTGTGGCTGGCTGTAGTAATAGCTGGCCTGCTCGGGGCGTGGCCCCTTTTGCGAATAGCCGCCGGCACCTTGCAAGAGCGGTGGCTGCGTCGGCGCCAGCGTCAGGTCGAG
>JBATWJ010000220.1:0-1546 GCA_049672545.1 Burkholderiaceae bacterium | reverse complement strand
GGCGCAGGCCTCGCTGGCCGAACAGGAGCGCATGGAAGAGGCCGACCGCGGCAGCAGCTTCGACGACTACATCATCGCCTACGGCCAGCGCACGCCGGCGCAGCTGTGCCAGTGCTGCTGAGCGGCGGTATCGCAACGCCGGAACATGATGGGGATTGGGAGTATAGGGTAATTTCGCAGGCATTCCGTCCGTGATGAGATGGGTCGGCCGGGAGTATATGGATTGCCCAGCCCCGGCGCGTTGCTTGATCCGTCGTTCCCCGCATTCCCGAAAAGAAAAATCCGCCCCGTGCCGGCGGCGGATCCTTTGTGGTCCACGGCCGGCATGCCCGGCGCGGCCGACGCGATTACAGCGGCTTCCACAAGGCCGGCGTGGTGGACGGCTTCCAGCCGGCGCCGGGCCACGCGGTATGCGCCTGCAGGCAGCTGTAGCGCTTGCCCTGGTGCGTGACGATCTGGCCGATCCGGTAGCTCGGGCCTTCCTTCCATTCGTCGTCGGCCGCCGGCGGCGTGCCGCCGCCGCCTTCGCCCTTCTTCACATCGATGTTGTAGGTATAGCCCTTGTAGCTGTCGTTCAGGTAGACGTTGTTGGCGTTCGCGCTTTTTTCCGGGACGATGGTGACGTTGCGGTCGGTCTGCCGGATCACGCCGATCCGCATCGACGGCGATTCGGCGTTGACCTTGGTGGCCAGTACGTACGGCCAGTTGGCTGCCATGCCGCTAGTCGCATCCAGCATCACCGTGTGCTTTTCGGCGTCGCGGCCATAGGCGTCGAACACGCGCAGGGTGGCGCTGCTCTGCGCCGGCAGGTCTTCGTGCGCGGTCACCCGGCCGAGTTCCTTCCACGGGTTGTGCAGCGGCGGATCGACCGGCGTCTCGCCGCTGCCGCTGAACTTGACGTCGGAGCACGAGTAAAACGCTTCCTCGCTGTCGGAGCGTTTCCAGACGTTGAAGATAATATGCTCGCCGCTCTTGTTGGCCGGCAGCTTGACGGTCATCCGGTAGCGGCCGTCGACCAGCTGCGGGGTGCCGTTGACCACCGCGAATTCCTCCAGGTCGGACCAGGTCAGCGCGGCGTTTTTGTTCCAGCCGTTCTTGGTCACATAGAATTTGAAGTATTTGGTGGCATGGGGCGCGGTGGCGCGATAGACGAATTCGAAATTGCCGCGGCTGTCGGGCACGATGGTGGTGGCGACCCAGTCGGGACGGCCGAGATCGTAGCCGCGATATTTGCTGTTGCCGCCCGAGCACAGCATGCCGTTGGCGACCACCGACGTATGATTGTCGCCGGGCGGATTCTGACTGATCGCATTCCAGTCGTAGGTGGCCTGGGTGCCGCCGATGTTCTTGGCTTCCTTGCAGGCGGCGGAAACCGGGTTTTCGGCGCCCTCCTGGTAGCAGTTGAGCACGCGGTTGATCGGCACTTCCATCGTGCCGTGCGCAGAGGACAGCGCCGGCGCCAAGGCCGCCGCCAGAAGCGTGGGGAGGGTGAGTCTTGTGGCTTGCATGGGATTTCCTGTTCGGTTGAATTGACATGGGGCGCGCC
>JBATWJ010000219.1:0-3499 GCA_049672545.1 Burkholderiaceae bacterium | reverse complement strand
GTACATGCCGGTGCGTCCGGCACCGCCGCTGCAGACGCCGGCCGCCAAGCCGCCGCCGGTGCAGCCGGATGCCCCCCGCCCCGCTTCCCCTCAACCCTGAGCCTGCCTTTCCCATGTCGCACTTTGCTTACCAAGATGGCGTGCTGCACGCCGAAGAACTGCCGTTGCCGGCGCTGGCCGCGCAGTTCGGCACCCCGCTGTACGTCTATTCGAAGGCGGCGCTGCTGGAAAACTATCGCGCCTACGCCGACGCCTGCCGCCGCCACGGCCGCGGCGACGACACCGCCCTGGTCTGCTATTCGGTGAAATCGAACTCCAACCTGGCGGTGCTGGACGTGCTGGCGCGCGCCGGCTCCGGCTTCGACATCGTCTCCGGCGGCGAGCTGCTGCGCGTGATCGCGGCCGGCGGCGATCCGGCCAAGGTGATCTTTTCCGGTGTCGGCAAGGGCCGCGACGAGATGCGGCTGGCGCTGACGCACGGCATCGCCTGCTTCAACGTCGAGTCGGTCGCCGAGCTGCACCGGCTGAACGAAGTCGCCGGCGCAATGGGCCGGCGCGCGCCGGTGTCGCTGCGCGTCAACCCGGACGTCGATGCCCAGACCCATCCGTACATCTCGACCGGCCTGAAGGAAAACAAGTTCGGCGTCGCCTACGACGAGGCGCTGGCCTGCTACCGCACCGCGGCAACGCTGCCGCACATCGAGGTGACCGGGATCGACTGCCATATCGGCTCGCAGCTGCTGGACGACGCGCCGCTATTGGCGGCGCTGGACAAGGTGATCGAGCTGATCGACCGGCTGGAAACGGAAGGCATTCCGATCGCGCACCTGGACATCGGCGGCGGTATCGGCATCACTTACGACGACGAGCGGCCGGTGGCGGTCGGCGACTACCTGGCGCGGCTGTTCGCGCGCGTCGACGGCTGGCGCGCTGAAAAATACGCTGGCCGGCCGATCAAGGTGCTGTTCGAGCCGGGCCGCTCGATCGTCGGCAACGCCGGCCTGTTGCTGACCGAGGTGCAGTACCTGAAGCATGGCGCCGACAAAAATTTCGCCATCGTCGACGCGGCGATGAACGACCTGATGCGCCCGGCCATGTACCAGGCCTGGCATCGCGTGCAGCCGGTGGTGCCGCGCGCCGGGGATGCGCGCGTCTACGACGTGGTCGGGCCGGTGTGCGAGTCGGGCGACTGGCTGGCGCGCGAGCGGCAACTGGCGCTGCAGGCCGGCGACCTGCTGGCGATCATGTCGGCCGGTGCCTATGGCATGACGATGGCGTCCAACTACAACACTCGCGGACGGCCGGCCGAAGTGCTGGTCGACGGCGCCCGCGCGCACCTGGTGCGGCGGCGCGAGGCGGCGGCGGAATTGTTCGCGCTCGAATCGGTACTGCCCAAATAAAAATCGGGGAGTATCACTCGATTCCGCAGGCGGCAAGCCCGGCTTAGACCGCCGACAAAGGGAGTATCCGGACTGCCTGCGATTGCCTCAACGCCACCGCGGGCGGGCCTTGGCCCGGCCGCGCGCCCACCACCAGACCCGCACCAGCAGCAGCAGTGCGACGATCGTCCCGAGCAGGATCGGCTGCGCGAAATCGTGCTTGCCGGCCTTCATCCACCAGAAATGCAGGATCGCCAGCGGCGCGATCAGATATACCAGCCGGTGCAGCCATTGCCAGCGGCGCCCGCCGAGCCGGCGCACCATGCCGTTGGTGCTGGTGGCGGCCAGCGGCACCAGCAGCACGAAGCAGGTGAAGCCGACCGTGATGAACGGGCGCTTGACCACGTCCTTCCACATTTCCTGCAGATCGAAGAAATGATCGAACCAGATGAAGGTGGTGAAGTGCAGCGCCGCGTAGAAAAACGCGAACAGCCCCAGCATGCGGCGCAGCCGGATCAGCCAGTGCCATTGCGTCAGCCGCCGCAGCGGCGTCACCGCCAGCGTCAGGCACAGAAAATACAGCGTCCAGTCGCCGGTGTTGCGGGTGATGAATTCGATCGGATTGGCGCCCAGCCGGTCGGTGAACGTGAACAGCGCCAGCCGCGCGAACGGCCCCAGCGCCAGCACGAACAACGCAGCCTTGATCCAGCCCAGCTGGCGCGGCGTCGGATAGAACGCCGGCAGCAGGCCGCGTTCGGGCAATTCGGCCGGCTTCAATAGAACCTCTTCAAGTCCATGCCGGAATACAGCGATGCCACTTCGGTATATCCGTTGAACATCAGCGTCTTGCGCTTCTTGGTGAAGAAGCCATCTTCGCCGATGCGGCGCTCGGTCGCCTGCGACCAGCGCGGATGGTCGACCTCGGGATTGACGTTCGAGTAGAAGCCGTATTCCTGCGGCGCCGCGATGTTCCACGCGGTGCGCGGCTGCTCGCGCACGAAGCGGATCGCGACGATCGACTTGGCCGACTTGAAGCCGTATTTCCACGGCACCACGATGCGCAGCGGCGCACCGTTCTGGTTCGGCAGCACCTGGCCGTACATGCCGAACGCCAGGAGCGTCAGCGGATGGTTCGCCTCGTCCAGCCGCAAGCCTTCGACGTAGGGCCATTCCAGGATCGGGGTGCGCAGGCCCGGCATCTGCTTCTTGTCGGCCAGCGTAACAAATTCGACGTACTTGGCATTGCCGTTCGGCTCGACCTTTTTGATCAGCTGCGCCAGCGAATAGCCGATCCACGGGATCACCATCGACCAGCCCTCGACACAGCGCAGCCGGTAGACGCGCTCTTCCAGCGGCGCCAGCTTCTGCAGGCTGTCGAGGTCGAGCGTCATCGGCTTCTTCACCTCGCCTTCGATCGCCACCGTCCACGGGTGCGTCTTCAGGCTGCCGGCGTACTGCGCCGGATCCGACTTGTCGCTGCCGAACTCATAGAAATTGTTGTAGGTGGTGGCATCCTTGAACGCGGTCGGCTTGTCCATCACGACGTAGGCCGGGTTGACGGCGGCCGCCAGCTTCTGCGCGCCAGCCGGCTGCGCGAAGGCCTGGCGCAGCGACATGTCCAGCAGCGCGCCGCCGGCGATCGAGCCGAGCGCCAGCTGGCGGATGAACGTGCGGCGCGACTCGAACACCGCGCGCGGCGTGATTTCGGAAGCGAACGGCCGGTCGAGGCCGTTGGGATTGCGTTTGATCAGCATGATTGCTCCATATCGTAATTCCGGTCGCGCGGCCTCGGCCGCCGCGGCCGTTCACGGCTGCAGCTGGTGCTGCACCGCGGTGGCGATCTCCAGCAGGCGCGCGCGGCCGATGCTGCCCGACAATGCGTAGCCGTAGTCGCGATCGATCCAGTAGAACGCACTATTGCCATTCTGCTCCATGATCTTGAAGCTGGTGTTTTTCGATTCCGGCCCGGCGTTGCGGATGGTCAGCGTCAGCCGCTCGCCATCGGCCGCCTGGTACATCAGCTGCGCCAGCGGCATGCCGTCGGCCGGCAGCAGGCGCCCGCCCAACAGCGCGAATCCCTGCGCGTTCAGGTCGGGCGCGCGGATCGGCATCTGCAGCCG
>JBATWJ010000218.1:0-11132 GCA_049672545.1 Burkholderiaceae bacterium | reverse complement strand
GCCACCGGCTGGGACGGCACCGAGCGCCGGCGCAGCGCGGATCTGGTGCGGCCAGCCGCCAACGTCAAGGAAGACAGCATCCGCGTCGACGCCGTCAAGCTCGACGCCCTGCTCGAGATCGCCGGCGAATCGGTGCAGGCCGCCAACCAGGCCGGCGTGCTGCTGGAAAAGCTGCAGCAGTTCAAGTTCGACGATGCCGCCGCCGAACTGATGGCGGCGCTGGCGGAAACCCTGAACCGCGCATCGCGCTATTCGACCGAACTGCAGCGCGCCACGCTGGCGACCCGCATGCAGCCGGTCGGCCGCCTGTTCCAGAAGTTCCCGCGGCTGGTGCGGGAACTGGCGCGCGACCTCGGCAAGGATGTCGAACTGACCATCGAAGGCGCCGAGACCGAAGTCGACCGCGTGGTGGTCGACAGCCTGTACGACCCGCTGGTGCACATGCTGCGCAATTCGCTCGACCACGCGATCGAAGCCGCCGACGTCCGCCAGGCCGCCGGCAAGCCGGCGCGCGGCCTGATCACGCTGAAGGCGTGGCAGGAAGGCAGCAACGTGATGATCGAATTGGCCGACGACGGCCGCGGCATGGACCCGGACGAGCTGCGCAAGAAGGCGATCTCCAAGGGCCTGATCGGAGAAAACGCCGCCGCCAGCGACGAGGAAGCGCTGCAGCTGGTGTTCTTGCCCGGCTTTTCGACCAAGCAGGTCGCCTCCAGCGTGTCCGGGCGCGGCGTCGGCATGGACGTGGTGCGCACCGCGGTCGAAAAGCATCGCGGTGCGATCCAGATCGATTCGGTGCTCGGGCGCGGCACGCGCTTTTTGATCCGGCTGCCGATCGAACTGTCGATCGTGCCGACATTGCTGGTGCGCGCCGGCGGCGCCATCCTGGCGATGCCGATGGCGGTGGTCGAGCGCGTGGTCGAGTTGCCGGAAACCTTCGAGCAGGTGCGTGGATCGCCGGTGATGCGCGACCAGGGCCGGCCGCTGCCGGTGCGTTCGCTGGCCGGCGTGCTCGGCTACACGCCGGGCAACGAGCGGGTCGGCATCGTGCTGGCCGCACCCAAGCCCTACATCGTCGCGGTGGAAGCGGTCGACGGCACCGCCGACCTGGTGATCAAGCCATTGACCGCGCTGTCGGTCACCGGCATCAACGGCACCGCCCGTTCCGCCGAGGGCGAGCTGGTGCTGGTGATCGGCCTGGCGTTCCTGCTGGACGGCTGCAGAAGCGGCGTGCGTCTGGCGGCTTGAGGCAAGAGCGCGCCAGGCAGATATACTCCCCAGCATGATGAACTGAACCGGGCATCATCTGTCCACTTTCGACGCATACCCCGCTATTCCAGTATCACGCTATCCACTGATGGCGCCCCCTGCATTACTCCTGTCCTTCAGCAGCCCGCATGGCGGGCATACCGAAGGCAGGTCGATGGCGACAACGATTTTTTCCGAGATGCCGGGCACGGCCTTCCGCGCCTGGCACCCACCGTCAATTTCCCGGCTGATAGAACGAATAGTTCCGGGCAAACTCGCGTCCCAGCGGATCGCGTGCCCATAAATTCAAGGTGACTCCCTCGCTGTTGACGAAGTTACCATCGGCCGAGCAGTGCGTGTCGCCAGCGGACGCCAGCGCGCAAGCTATCTTGCCGGAACGGGCATTCGATTTGACGCTGACCTTGTCGTTAAAATACCGGTTTTGATCGATGCGTCGGCCATACAGCGAAATGTTGGTCGGCTCCAGCGCGCCGTCGGGCACCAGCCATTCCAGGGTCAGCGGGCCGACTGGGTCCAGCGGCAGACCGGTGGCGCTCAATTTTCCGGTCAGACTGGCGGTCAGTGTCGAAGTCAGCGTGGCGAGCTGCTGGGTGCGGAGTTCGGCGATAGTCAGCGGGCGTGCCCGCGTTCTCTGGTACTGGGTAGCAACCGGCGTGTCGCTGTCGATGGCGGTGTAATACTCGAAAGTCCAGGCGCTCTGGGCCGGATAGTCGGCGATCTCGGCTTCGGTGGCCTGCGGAACGGTAAACACCTGGCCGGTATCGACGTCGGTCGGATTGCCGGCGGTGGTCGGATCAGCATACACGGCGCGTATCTTGAGCAGCGGCGTGGCGGTGCTGACGCTGGTGCCCGGCTTGGCCAGATTCAGGGTATCGAACCCGTCGCCGGCAAACAGTTGTACCCGAATCCCGCCGGGGCCGGTGGCGATCACCTTCTTGATGGTCCCGTTATTCGGAATGTCAAACAGATAGCCGGTGTTGTAGTAGCTGAGTGCAGGATGGCGCAGGAAATCGCGGTACTGGTGATAGGGGCTGATGCTGCCCTCGTACTTGTTCTGGTCGCCGATCATGCTGAGCCGGGTCGGCTTGCGCGGGTCGTCGGGACGGACTACGAAGGTATCGTTGGACGCACTGCCATCCTTGGTGACGCTGCGATAAGCCACCACGTAATCGCCGTTTTCCCGCGTGTATTCATAGGTGCCGCGATCGAATACCACGCCGGTCGCCGCTTGCTGGAACAGCGGGCTGAACGACTTCCTGACCGTGCCGTGGCTGATGCCGATCTCCTTGCCGCCATGCCGGTAAAGGGTCGGATCGTTATTGTAAAAGACCTGTTTGCAGGCGTCCGCCTTGATGTCACTCGCTGTCGCCTCAAGGGAATCGGGACGCGCCACCCGCTCCGCCGCCGGCAGCGCGAAGCACGCGGTCAGCCGCTGGAGCAGATTATCGATCAGCGGTGACGTGCCGCGCGGCGGCAGCTTCGCCGCATCGACCGTCAGCGCCTGCGTCGGTGCGGTAGCGTTGGTGAAGGACACGACTTTCGGCTGTTCTCCATCCGCTGCCTGCTGTCTGACCGCCACCTCGATATTGGAACTGGTAGCACTGGAAGGCGTGATGGTGATCGACAGCGCATCCAGCGCGTGGTCGATGCCGGTGCCGTCGGCCTTGAATTTTCCGGTCAGCGGATGCGTGCCGGCGGCGTCGACCGCGGCCAGCAAGGGCTTCAGCAAATTCGTCACTTCCTCGACCTTGGCCTCCACCTTGGTTCCGTCGAGCAGAGCCGGGTTTGCCTTCAACTCGGCCGCCAGCTTGTCAGGATCGCCGGACGGCGATAACCGGGAAGCGATCAGGGTCGTGATCGGGGTGATGTTGGCGGTGGCGCTGTCGCTCGCTGCAACACCGACCAAGGTCATGTCATCGCGTACCGCCTTCAGAACGAACGGAGGGGTAGCGCCGGCGGGAAGAGTTACATCGTAGCTGCCGTCGGACGCGGTTTTGGCGCGGGCGACTTCGGTATTGTTCTTGTCGAGGACGCTGATATTCGCATTGCCAAACGGCGTACCGGTGGCGACTGTACCGCTCAGGCTCAGCTGGGGCGGAGGCGTCGGCGTATCGCCGCCTCCCGAACCGGATCCGCCGCCACAGGCGGTCAGCATCGTCACCAGAATCAGGCTGGCACTGGCGCAATATTGTTGTTGGCGCTTCATGTAGAGCTCCCTGTCGATTGCAAGAAATGGCTAGGAATTCCAAATAAAAAATGACCCTTTCGACCAAATCATCTTCGGCGCCGAAACGATCGTTTCCTATCGGAATCATTCCCAGTCTAAACCGAACTGTATTTTCAAACAACTTGATAGTTGTTTTTCAAACCAAACCGTATTCCAGAATCGGGTGATGCCCAGATTCCCAGATGAAAAACAGGCTTTCGCGCAGCGCCTGAAGCAGGCGTTGAAGCGCAGTCCGAAGAAAGTCGAGACCCCGGCCGAACTGGCCTTGCAGTTCAACCTGCGCCATCCTCATGAATCGATCACGCCGCAAGCCGCACAAAAATGGCTGACCGGCATGGCGCGCCCGACGCCTGACAAGATCGATACGCTGGCAAGCTGGCTGAACGTGTCAGCCCAGTGGCTGCGCTTTGGGATTGCCGAGAAGGCAGGTCCGCCCGTCGCCAGCGCGGTGAATGAGCGGATCGCGGAAGAACCGGTCTCGCTGACGCCTGACGAGATCAGACTCATCGCCCGCTTGCGCGGCCTGACCGAACATCGGCGCTACCTGGTCACTGAAATCGTCGAACAGTTCGCGCTCGAACAGGAGATGTGGCACGACTGAGACCGGATTGTGCTACCGGCGGCCATCGGTACGCGGCGCGGTTGTTTGGAAACCCGGCGCATGGCGCAGAAATATCGGGGCAAGGAAAGAGAAGATACTCCCTGTCGATATCTTCCATCACGGATATTATCCGCCCGCTTTCAGCCCATACTCCCCCTTTATCAGAACATGGATCGTTCGTCCGGGTCGACTGTGGAGGCGGATCGGCCCCGGCCGGTCAAAAGAGTGCGGCGGGACTTACCTTGAAACGGGCCGAAACCGCCTTGATCTGGCGAACGTTCAATTCCCGTATGCCACGCAGGACTTCCGACACCACGCCCTGCGTGCCGACCTCGGGCAGGTCGGACTGGGTCAGCGGATGCTGTTCCACCAGGAAGCGCAGCATCGTGGCGGGACTCACTTCTGCGTTCGGATAACGGGATTGCTCATACTCTCCGACGATCTCGCCCAGGGTTGCGGCCAGGTCCGCCAGCGAGTGCGCTTCGTCGGCGGCGCCGGCGTCGAGCAGTTGATTGAGAACCCTCACCGCCTTTTCGTATTCCCCCTCGGTACGGATCGGATGCAGAGGCACCACGGCGCTGAGCGCCTGAAAATGAGCGGTGATTTCGTCGACCGTGCGACCGTCCATTGCGGCTTCCATTTGTCGATTTGTCGTACTCCCGGTGAGTAAAAACACCTCGCGAACGAAAAGCATCTGGCGATTGAAGCGGATGGCGGCGATGACCCGGTATTTGTTGCCGCCGGCATCAAAAGCGTTTGAGATAAAACGACCCTCGTCGCTCCCTCATACCAACCGACTGCGTAGACCCGAAGCCAGACCGGCAAGGCGGATTTGCTGGAAAACCTCGTGCCTCGTGCAGCGGCAACGACGAGGAACTAGTCCAGCCGCTTGACCATGTACCAGGCCGGCGCGTCGTAGCTCGATAGCCGCTGCCGCTGCAGCGGTTCCAGCGCGTCATGCACCGCATAGCCGAGCCGGCGCCAGAACGGCTGCGACTCCTGTACCGATACCAGCGCCGAATACCCCAAGCCCTCGCCTCGCGCCGCCTGCCATGCGGTAGCGGCCAGCTGCGGTCCGAGGCCGCGTCCGCCGGCGCGCGGCGCCACCGCCAGGTCGTGCAGATAAAGGCAATCGGCTGCCGGCGCCGGCTCGAAGCGGCCGGCCAGCGGTGTCACCTTGCCAAGCTGCGAACGGTAGGCGGCCAGGTAGGCGCAGATGCCGTCGCCATCGCTGGCGACCCAGGCCGAATCGGGCGCGGCCGCGAGCCGGGCGCGGATGGTCGCCTCGTCTTCCTGCATCGACGGCGGGTAGCAGGCGGCCTGGATCAGCAGGATGCCGGCGACGTCATCCTGGCGCATGGGCCGGATGCCTGGCATCGGGATAACGGTGGTCGGAGAGGAAGCGGAGCGGGACAAGACTGCGGAAGGGGCGAGGCGCTCAGACCGGCTGGGTTTTCTTCCGGCGGACGCGCGGCTTGCAGCCGGACGCCTGCAGTTTCTGCATCAGCAGATCGGTTTCGAGGCTGGAATCGTACTGGCGGAAGCCCTTGCGATAAATCATTGCGCCGATCGTGGCGAGAAAGGCGAAATCGCGTTCGCCCAGTTGCGGCTGGATGTGCGCGAGGAATTCCGCGAACGCGGACACCATGTCCTCCAGTTCCAGCGTCGGCGCCTGATCCAGCCGGCCGGCCAGATGCGCCATGATGCCGACCGCGTCTTCCTTTTCCATGTTTGCTCCCCTTTGGCGCCTTTTTTGGTGCGACCAGTCTACGAGGCGCTTCCGCGAATTGAAATGTCAGAAAAGAAAATCCGACGCGCATACAACACCTTTCGCGCTGCCGGCGACACGGCGCGAGCGTTTTTTGTACGGCGATCAACCCGCATCCAGAACCAGCTGGGTCTGCGTGACCACCGCGCACAGCTTGCCGTCGGCACCGCGAATCGAGGTCTGCCAGACCATCGTGGTGCGGCCCTTGTGCAGCGCAACGCAGTCGCCGACCACGGTGGTACCGGCGTGGGCGGCGGCCATGAACTTGGTGCTCGAATCGGTGGTCGTGGTGCGCTTGCCGGCGCCGAGATTGACGACGGTGCCGATCGCGCCCAGCGTGTCGGCAAAGGCCATCGCGGCGCCGCCATGCAGGATACCGCCGGCGGTGCACAGGTCGGGGCGCACTTCCAGCTCGGCGGTCACGTGGTCGGCGTCGAGCGCGGTCAGGCGCACACCCATCAGGCCGGGGAACAGCGGATCGATCAGTTTCTGGACTGCGGCGATATCAAGCATGGCTTTCCTTTCATCAGAAACCGGCTGCCGGACGGCGCGATCAACCGCCGTAGGCGTAGGCGAACCGGTTGTTGCGGATCTGGCCCATCACGCGCGAGCGCTGATCGAGGCCGACGTGGTCCTTGGCGCTCATGTTGATGACGCCCTGCGGCACGGTCAGTTCACGGGTGCGTTCGATCGCATCGCGCAGCGCGCTGCGGAACTGCACGCTGCCCGGCTGCCCCGCCTTCAGCGCCTGCGGCACCGCGTTGGCGATCAGCAGGTAGGCGCCCCAGGCGTCGGCGGCAAACTGGGTCATCGTATCCTTGCCGTAGGCGGCTTCATAACGATCGGTGAAATCGAGCCCGGCCTTCTTGACCGGATTGCCGGCCGGCAGCTGGCGCGCCACCACCGCCGGGCCGGTCGGGAAGAAGGTACCTTCGACGTCCTTGCCGCCGACCTTCAGGAATTCCAGCGTGCCGATACCGTGCGTCTGGTAGATGCGGCCCTTGTAGCCGCGCTCGACCAGCGTCTTCTGCGGCAGCACCGCCGGCGTGGCCGAACCGGCGATCAGCACCGCGTCCGGCTTGGCCGCCATGATCTTCAGGATCGGGCCGGTGACGCTGGTGTCGGTGCGCGCATAGCGCTCGCTGGCGACGATGTCGAGCTTGCGCAGCTCGGCCAGCTTGGAGAATTCGCGCCACCAGCCTTCGCCGTAGGCATCGGCAAAGCCGATGAAGGCAACCTTCTTGACGCCATGATCGGCCATGTGCTGGGTCAGGATGGTCGCCATGTGCGAATCGTTCTGCGGCATCTTGAAGGCCCAGGCGCGCTTGGCGTCGACCGGCTCGACGATCGACGACGACGCCGCCAGCGCGATCATCGGCGTCTTCGTCTCCGCCACCACGTCCAGCATCGCCAGCGCGTTCGGCGTGGTGTTGGGGCCGACGATCACGTCGACCTTCTGCTCGGCGGTCAGCTTGCGCACGTTCTTCACCGCGTTGGTCGCGTCGGAACCATCGTCGAGGATGATGTACTCGACCTTCTGGCCGGCGATTTCCTTCGGCCACAGCAGCATCGCATTCTTGGTCGGGGCGCCGATGGCGGCGGCCGGGCCGGTGGTCGAAATGTTGACGCCGACCTTGATCTGCGCCAGCGCCGGCGCCGCGGCCAGCGCCAGCAGCAGGGTCGAACCGGCGGCCAGCCGGCATGCGGAAAGGACGTGCATGGGATTCTCCAGAGCAAACATGAAAAACGCCCGGATGCGCGACGCACCCGGAATGGCGGTCAGCGCGGCAGCCGCGCTTCCGCGACGGTCTGCTCGATGGCGCCGAACACCGACTTGCCGCCGGCGTCCAGCATCTCGAGCTTGATGGTGTCGCCGAACTGCATGAACGGCGTCTTCGGCGCGCCGTCGGCGATGGTTTCCAGGCAGCGCTTTTCGGCGATGCAGGTGTAGCCCTTGCTCGCGTCCTTGTTGGAAACCGTGCCGGAACCGACGATCGAGCCGGCGCGCACGTTGCGGGTCTTGGCCAGGTGCGCGATCAGCTGCGGAAAGCTGAACACCATGTCGGTGCCGGCGTGCGGCTGCCCGACCAGCACGCCGTTCCAGGTGGCGCGCAGCGGCAGGTGTACCTTGCCGTCGGCCCAGGCGTCGCCCAGCTCGTCAGGCGTGACTGCCACCGGCGAGAACGCCGAGGCCGGCTTCGATTGCAGGAAACCGAAGCCCTTGGCCAGTTCGGCCGGAATCAGGTTGCGCAGCGAGACGTCGTTGACCAGCATCAAGAGGCGGATGTGGCGGCCGGCGGCATCGGCGCCGGTGCCCATAGTCACGTCGTCGGTGATCACCGCCACCTCGCCTTCGAAATCGATGCCCCAGTCGGCCGAGCCGAGCACGATGTCGTCGGTCGGCCCGAGAAAGTCGTCGGAGCCGCCCTGATACATCAACGGATCGGTCCAGAACGAGGCCGGCATCTCGGCGTTGCGCGCGCGGCGTACCAGCTCGACGTGGTTGACGTAGGCCGAGCCGTCGGCCCACTGGAACGCGCGCGGCAGCGGCGCCATGCAGTTCTTCGGTTCAAAATCGAATGTATGGCGGGCGCGGCCGGCGTTCAGCTCGGCCGCCAGTTCTTCGAGCTGCGGCGCGATGAAGTTCCAGTCGTCCAGCGCGCGCTGCAGCGTGCCGGCGATGCCGTCGGCCAGCACCGCGCTCTTCAGATCGCGCGCCACCACGGCCAGTTGGCCGTCGCGCGTGCCGTCCTTCAGGGTGGCAAGTTTCATCGATGGTCCGGAAGCGTCAACAAAAACGGCATCGATTATAGCTTGCGCAAAATCGGCGGCGGCCGCGCGTCAGCGGCCCGGCCCGCCGTGGCTCCAGCGCCGGTACAGTTTTTGCGCCAGCCCGTCCAGCAGGAAGCCGAGCGCGCCGATCAGCACGATCACCGCCATCAGTTCGGAATACGCGAGGCGGTCGCGGGTATCGAGGATGAAGTAGCCGAGACCGGAACTGACGCCCAGCATTTCGCACGGCACCAGCACGATCCAGACGATGCCGATCGCCAGCCGCAGCCCGGTCAGCACATGGCCGAGGATGCCGGGCACGACGATTCTGAACAGCAGCTCGCGCCGGGTGGCGGACAGGCTCTTGGCCAGCATCAGCCACTTGGGATCGAGCTGGCGCACGCCGGCCGCGGTGTTCAGGATGATCGGCCAGACCGCGGCAAAGGTCAGCAGGAAATAGATCGGCGCATCGCCGATGCCGAACATCATCACCGCGATCGGCATCCACGACAGCGGAGAAATCATGCGCAGGAACTGGAACGCGCTGCCGGTGCTGTTTTCCAGCGCACGCGAGCTGCCGATCGCCAGCCCGACCGGAATGCCGATCGCCAGCGCCAGCAGCAGGCCGACCACTACCCGCTTCAGGCTGGTCAGGCTGTGCAGCGTCAGCTGGTTCTGCACCAAGAGCGCGTACAGGCTTTCGAAGGTTTCGCGCGGGCTCAGCAGGCCGGCCAGCGACACGCTCTGCTGCAGCCAGCGGGCCGCCAGCGCCCACAGCAGCAGCAGCACCAGGAGGCCGGCCAGCCCTTGCGCCAGCTGGCCGCCGGAACGCAGCGGTTTCAGGAGCTTTTCCATATCGGCTCAGACCGTGATCGATTCGCGCCGCACGAAGGATTCCGGCAGGCCGAAGCGCGCCATGCCGCCGACCTCGGCGATCGCCTTCCTGACGAAGCGGTCGTCCACCAGGTCGCGCGCGACGAAGGCCGGATCGAGCTGCTGCAGGAATTCGTTGCGGCCGGACACGTGGGTCGTCTTCAGCATCTTCACCAGTTGCTCGGTGTAGCTGGGGAACGGATAGGGCTGGAAGTCGATGCGCTTTTCCTTCCAGTCCGCATTCACGATCGCGCCGGAGGCGCGGTAGGCGGCATCCTGCTGCGGCTGCGGCACCAGCACCTGGGCCAGCGTCTCGTAGGTGTGCGGGGTATAGCGCTGCGCATTGTCCTTGGCCAGGATGCGCGCGGTGTCGTCGCGATGGTCCTGGATCCAGGCCTGCGCCTGGACGATGCCGTTGACCACCTTCTGCGACCACTGCGGCCGCTGCTGCAGGTCAGCTTCATGCATCAGCACCACGCAGCAGGCATGGTCGCGCCAGACGTCGCCGGTGAAGCGCAGGATCTTGCCGACCTTCAGGATCTCGGCCGACGCGTTGAACGGCTCGGCCACCGTGTAACCGGCGATCTGCCTGGTGGACAGCGCCGGCAGCATGTCGGACGGCGCCATCACCACCAGCTTGACCTGCTTCGGCCCCGGCGTGCCTTCGCTGATCGATTCCAGTCCCTTGCTCTTCAGGATGTGCTGCAGCACCACGTTGTGGATCGAGTACCAGAACGGGATCGCCACCGTCTTGCCGCCGAGGTCGGTCAGCTGGTTGATTTCGGGCAGCACCGTCAGGCCTGAGCCGGCCATGTGGTTCCAGGCCACCACCTTGGCGCGCGACTGGCTGCCGTAGCGCGCCCATACCGTCATCGGCGACAGCAGGTGCACGACGTTGACCTGGCCGGCCAGGAAGGCTTCCACCAGTTGCGCCCAGCTGCGGAACAGGCGCGGCTTCTCGACCTGCAGGCCCTGCGCCTCGAACAGCTTGTTGTGGTGCGCGACCAGAAGCGGCGTCGAATCGGTGACCGCCAGATAGCCGATCCGTAGCGGCGCCTCCGGTTCGGCCGCCTGCGCCTGGCCGTAAGCCTGCAGCAAGGGCAGCGCGCCGGCGGCGGTAAACAGCGCCGACAGTTTCAGGAACTGGCGGCGGGCGTGATCGGATTCGGGGCGTTCCGGCTGGGACATGGCGTTCTTCTTCATCATGGTGTCAAGGAAAATCGGTGGATCAATGGGTGGCGGCCGTCTGCAGGCCGGTGGCGCGGCGGGCGCCGCGCAGCGCCTGCACGATTTCGACGCGGGCGGCGGTCAGTTGCGGCGCCACTTCGTCGCGCGGATGCGGCAGATCGATGCGCCATTCGCCGATCAGGCGTCCCGGCGCATGGCCGATCAGCAGGATGCGGTCGGCCAGCAGCAGCGCTTCGTCGATGTCGTGCGTGACCAGCACCGCCGCGCTGCGATGGCGCGTGGTGATCTGCAACAGCAGTTGCTGCATCTCGCCGCGCGTGATTTCGTCGAGCGCCGAAAACGGTTCGTCCAGCAGCAGAATTTCTGGCTGCCGCGCCAGTCCGCGCGCCAGCGACGCGCGCTGCGCCATGCCGCCGGACAGCTCGGCCGGATAG